>DAOMOU010000007.1:0-22511 GCA_035444525.1 Gammaproteobacteria bacterium
ACCGGGCGCATTTCGACGCGCGCGGCATCCTCGCCGTGAACCTGATGTCGTCCCCCGGGGCCGGCAAGACCGCCCTGCTGGAGGCGACCATCGATGCGCTCGGCGACCCGGCGCGCATCGTGGTCATCGAGGGCGACCTCGAGACGGAGAACGACGCCGCCCGCATTCGCGCCAAGGGCGTGGAAGCCGTGCAGATTGCCACCGGCAGCGCCTGCCACCTGGACGCCCACATGGTCCACGACGCCCTGCACCGGCTGGACCTGGGGGGCGTCGACCTGGTGTTCATCGAGAACGTCGGCAACCTGGTGTGCCCGGCCAGTTTCGACCTCGGCCAGCATCTCAACGTGACCCTGTTGTCGGTCACCGAGGGCGACGACAAGCCAGCCAAGTACCCGGTGATGTTCCGCGCCGCGGACCTGATGTTGCTGACCAAGACCGACCTGCTGGCGGTGCTGGACGATTTCGACACCGACAAGGCCGAACAGGCGCTGCGCCTGGTCGGCTCGGCCGCGCCGGTCCTGCATGCATCGCCGCGCAAGGGCGCCGGCATCCCCGAGTGGGTTTCGTGGATCGAGGGCGAACTGCTGGCCCAGCGCGCGCGCATCAACGCCGGGACCACCCGCCGGCCGGCGGTGCAGGCGGAGGGCGCGCGACTGCACGCCGCCGAGCCGGCGCGCGGCGAACACGGCCATGCCCATGACCACGGCGCGGACCACGGCCACGCGCATGCGCACTCCCACAGCCACGAGCACCGCCACGGCGACGGGCGCATCCACTCGCATGCCCACACGCACACCCACAGCCACGCCCACGACCATGCCCACGGGCACGACCACACGCACGGCGACCCGCGCGAGCATCCGCACAGCCACGATCACGACCACGACCACGAGCACGCCGGGGACGGCCGCTCGTGAGCGCCACGGCCAGAGACTGGCTCGACCGCATCCGGGCGCTGCCGCTGCCGGAGCGCGTGCGCGTGATGAACGTCTGCGGTGGGCATGAACGCTCCATTTCCATGGCCGGCCTGCGCGGCGCCCTGCCGCCCCAGGTCGAGCTGATCCCGGGCCCGGGCTGCCCGGTGTGCGTCTGCCCCGAAGAGGACGTCTATCACGCTATGCAGATCGCGCTGCACGATCCCGAGGTCATCGTCGTCAGCTTCGGTGACATGCTGCGCGTGCCGGTCAACCTGCCGCTCAAGGAAACCCGCAGCCTGGAACAGGCCAAGGCGGCCGGTGCCGACGTGCGCCCGGTGGCCTCGCCCATGGAAGCGGTGGAGATCGCGCTGGCCAACCCGGCCCGGCGGGTGGTGTTTTTCGCCGCCGGCTTCGAGACGACCACCGCGCCGGTGGCGGCCATGCTGGCGGGGGACCCGCCCGACAACCTGATGGTGCTGTTGTCGGGTCGCCGGACCTGGCCGGCCGTCGCCCTGCTGCTCGAGTCCGAGGATCCGGGCTTCGATGCGCTGATCGCCCCCGGGCATGTCTCCACCGTGATGGGCCCCGAAGAGTGGGAGTTCGTCGTCAGGGACCACGGCCTGCCGTCGGCGGTGGCGGGCTTCCACCCGGAGAGCCTGCTGGCCGCGACTTACTCGGTGCTGCGCCAGATCGTCGAGGGCAAGTGCTTTCTCGACAACTGCTACCCGGAGGTCGCACGCCCGAACGGCAACGCCACCGCGCGCCGCTTCCTGGCCGAGACCATGGACGTCGTGGACGCCTCGTGGCGGGGCATCGGCGTCATTCCGGCCTCCGGCTACGCGCTCCGGGCGCACCTCGCGGCGCGTGACGCCCGACTGCATTTCCCGGACTACGACGCCCATGACCGCAAGCGCGCCGGACTGATGCCCAAGGGCTGCGATTGCGCCCGCGTGGTGCTGGGCAAGATCTATCCCAACCAGTGCCGGATCTACGGCACCGCGTGCACGCCGCGCACGCCCATCGGTCCCTGCATGGTGTCGGACGAAGGCGCCTGCCGTATCTGGTGGTCGAACGGCATCCGGACGCGGGAGGTGGCCTGAGCCCCGCTCGCCGGCTCTGGATCACGGGACAGGTCCAGGGGGTAGGCTTTCGTCCGTTCCTGTTTCGGCTGGCCCGGCGCCACGGCCTCTCGGGCTGGGCGAAGAACACCGTCGGCGAAGTCGAAGTGCTGGTCTGCGGCCCGCATCCGGCGCTCGACGCCTTCATGCACGACGTGGTCGCTGCCGCCCCGGACATCGCCGCGCCGCGGCTGCGGCGCGCCGAAGACTGGCACGGCGAAGCACCGCGGGACTTCAGCATCCTGCCGAGCGAGGCCGGCGCCGAGCCGCGCATCTTCGTGCCGCCGGACTATTTCACCTGCGACGACTGCCTGGCGGAGCTTGCCGACCCGGCCGACCGCCGCCACCGCTATCCATTCATCAACTGCACCCAGTGCGGCCCCCGCTACACCCTGATCCGCGCCCTGCCCTACGATCGTGCCAACACCTCGATGGCGGCCTTCCCGCTCTGCCCGGACTGCCGCCGTGAATACGAGGATCCTGCAGACCGCCGCTTCCATGCCGAGCCGGTGGCCTGCCCGGCCTGTGGTCCGCGCCTGGCCTGGCAGGATCCTGCTGGCGACCGCCAGCACGGCGAGCTCGCGCTGGCCGCCTGCGTAGCCAGCCTGGCCGCGGGGCGGCTGGTCGCGGTCAAAGGGGTCGGCGGCTACCACCTCGTCTGCGACGCCGCCAGCGAGGCGGCCATCGCGCGGCTGCGACGCCTGAAACCGCGTCCCACCAAACCGCTCGCCGTGATGTTCCCGCTGGCAGGCGCCGACGGCCTCGACGCGCTGCGCCGCGCTGCGCACCCGGGCGAAGCCGAGGCCGCGCTGCTGCGATCGCCGCAGCGCCCGATCGTGCTGGTGGAAAAGCGCGCCGGCGTCCTGCCCGAGGCGCTTGCGCCAGGACTCGCGGAGCTCGGCGTCATGCTGCCCTACAGCCCGCTGCATGCCTTGTTGCTGGCGGACCTGCGGCGGCCGCTGGTCGCGACCTCGGCCAACATCAGCGGCGAGCCCGTGCTGACCGACGGCGACGAGGTGGAGACCCGCCTCGCGCACCTCGTCGAGGGCTGCCTGCATCATGACCGGTCGATCGTCCGGCCGGCCGACGACCCGGTCTGGCGCACCATCGGCGGGCGGCCGCGCCCGCTGCGCCTCGGCCGTGGCAGCGCGCCGTCCGAAATCGACCTGGCGACACCCGTCCGCCGGCCTGTATTGGCGGTCGGCGCACACATGAAGAACACCATCGCGCTGGCCTGGGGCCATCGCTGCGTCGTCTCGCCGCACATCGGCGACATGGGCTCGGAGCGCAGCATGGAAGTATTCGAGCAGGTAGCCGCGGATCTGCAGGCGCTCTACGGCGTCACGGCCGAGGCCCTCGCCTGCGATGCGCATCCCGGCTATGCCCCCGCCCGCTGGGCCCGCCGCCGCGGCCTGCCGCTGCGGGAAGTGCTGCACCACCATGCCCATGCCTCCGCCCTGGCGGCCGAGTTGATGCCGGCCGGCCCGCTGCTGGTATTTGCCTGGGACGGCGTCGGCTTCGGCGGCGACGGCGAGCTATGGGGCGGCGAAGCCTTTCTCGGCGGCCCGGGGGCCTGGCGCCGGATGGCCAGTTTCAGGCCGTTTCGGCTGTCGGGCGGGGAGCGCGCGGGGCGCGAGCCCTGGCGCAGCGCGGCGGCCCTGTGCTGGGAAGCCGGCCGCGACTGGCCCGCATGTCCCGATCCCGGCGGGCTCGCCCGGGCGGCCTGGGAACGTGGCCTGAACACGCCACCCACGAGCGCCGTCGGGCGGCTGTACGATGCCGCCGCCGCGCTGACCGGCCTGTGCCTGCAGGCCAGCTACGAGGGTGAAGGGCCGATGCGCCTCGAGGCGGCGACGCAAGGCGCGGCGCCGGCCGACGCCGCGGCGCTGCCGCTGGCCATGGATGCCGGGGGAGTATTGCGGGCCGACTGGGCGCCGTTGCTGGCGCCGCTGCTCGACGCGGGCCGCCCGGTGGCGGAACGCGCCGCGCTGTTTCACGAGAGCCTCGCCCAGACGGCCGTGGCGATCGCCCGGGCACTGCGCGAGCACCACCAGATCGCCGGGATCGGCGCCACCGGCGGGGTGCTGCAGAACCGGCGACTCGCCGATCGCATGGCGGCGCTGTTCGCCGCGGCCGGTGACGAGCTGGCGCTGCCGGCACGACTGCCGGCCAACGACGCCTGCATCGCCTTCGGACAGGTCGTCGAGCAGGCCGCAGCGGATGCGCAAGCCGGTTAGAATGGCAGGTCGAGGCAACCCACCGAGGCCGACGAGGAGATTCCTGCATGGCGCTTGACGAGGCACGCATCGGGCTCGCCCATGGCAACGGCGGCCGCTTCATGCGGGAACTCATCCAAGAGGTGTTCGCCCGCCATCTCGGCGGCGGCATCCTCGACACCGACCTGGACGCCTGTCCTCTGCCCCGCATGCCCGAGGGCGAACTGGTTTTCACGACCGACGGTTTCACCGTGCAGCCGCTGGAGTTTCCCGGCGGCAACATCGGCTCGCTAGCGGTACACGGCACCACCAATGACCTCGCCGTGGCCGGCGCCACGCCGCTGTATCTCTCGCTCAACGTGTTCATCGAGGAAGGCCTCGAGGTCGAGTTGCTCGACCGCATCGTGGCGAGCCTGGCCGCGGCGGCGCGCGAGGCCGGCGTCGAAGTCGCAGCCGGAGACACCAAGGTGCTGCGGCGCGGCGAGGGCGGCGGCCTGTACCTGGCCACCACCGGCATCGGCGTGCGTCCCCACGGCCTGCGGCTGAGCATGAAAGAGATCCGTCCCGGCGACCAACTGCTGGTGAGCGGCAGTGTCGGCGACCACGGCATCTGCGTGATGCTGGCGCGTGAGCAGTTCGGGCTGAGCGGCGACCTCTTGTCCGATGCGGCCAGCGTGCTGCCGCTGACGCGTGCCTTGCTGGGATTCGAGGGACTGCGCTTCATGCGTGATCCGACGCGCGGCGGGCTGGCGACCGTGGCCCACGAGATCGCCCGCGCCACGGGCTGCTCGGTGCGCCTTTCCGAGGCCGCGATCCCGGTGCGCGACCAGGTGCGCAGTGTCTGCGAGATGCTGGGCTACGATCCCTATTACCTGGCCTGCGAAGGCCGGGTCGTGGCGGTACTCGCGCCGGAGGATGCCGAACGGGCGCTGGCGGCCTGGCGGGGCCTGCCGGGCGGCGAGCATGCTGCCGTCATCGGCCAGGTCGAGGCGGAGGGACGGCCGGTGGTCATCGAAACAGAGCTCGGCGGCCGCCGCATGCTCGAGGAACTGGAGGATGATCCGCTACCGCGGATCTGCTGAACACACAGGCGGGAAACATGTCTTTCGCCCCGGGCGGGCTGATCACGCTCACGACGGACTTCGGCACGGCGGACCCCTTCGCCGGCATCCTCAGCGGGCGCATCGTGAGCAATTTTCCCGGCGCCCGGATCATCGACCTCAGCCACGGGATGCCGCGCGGCCGACCGGACCTGGCCGGCTTCTGGCTGGCGCAAGCCTGGCGCGAATTTCCGCCCGGCACAGTCCATCTCGCAGTAGTCGATCCGGGCGTCGGCACGGCGCGCGGCGTGCTGCTGGCACTGGCCGGTCAGCACGCCCTCCTCGCACCGGACAACGGCCTGCTCACCGAGGCATTGCGGGGCTGCGCGGACGTGGCATGGCGCCGCATGGACGCCGGCCTGCCCGCGCGCCTCGGTCTCGGGGCCCTGTCGCGTACTTTCCACGGCCGCGACCTGTTCGCACCGCTGGCCGCCGCGCTGGCTTCCGGCCGGCTGGCGCCCACCGATTTCGGCGCCCCGGCCGAGCCCTGCGATCCAGCGCCGCTGCCACAGCCGCGGCACGACGCCGACGGAGTCGCCGGCCGCATCGTGCTGGCCGACCGCTTCGGCAACCTGTTCACCAACATCGACGCCGCGCGGGTCACCGCCTGCCGCCAGCCGACGGTCGAGGCGGCGGGCCGCAGCTGGCCGCTGGTGTCGACCTACGGCGACGTCCCGCCCGGCGCCCCGCTGGCGCTGCTCAATGCTTTCGGCCTGCTGGAACTGGCGATCCATGGCGGCAGCGCGGCGGAATTGCCGGGCCTTGCCGAGGGCGCCTTCGTGCGGCTGCGCGACGGGCTCAGCGCCTGACCGAATGATTTGACTCTTACATTGGCTGCAGACACGGAAAGGTCCATGAAATGAAAAACGACAGAACTGACGCTATCCGTAATCTCGCGCTCATCGGCCCTGCCGGGACCGGCAAGACGACCCTTGCCGAAGCCTTGCTCCAGGCATCCGGCGCCATCAAGCAGCGCGGGCGGACCGATCGCGGCGACACCGTATGCGACTTCGATCCGCGCGAGATCGCCATGGGCCACTCGCTCGATACTGCGATCTGTCACTGCAAGTGGCAGGACACCGAGATCAATATCATCGACACCCCTGGATTCACCGACTTCCTGCCGCGCGCCACCGCAGTGCTGCCGGCGGTGGAATGCGCGGCACTTGTGCTGTCCGCCTCCGGCGGCCTCGAGACCGGTGTGCGACGGATGATGAAGGCCGCCGGCGACGCCGAGCTCGGGCGGCTGATCATCGTCAACAAGATGGACTCGGAGCCGGACCAGCTCGGCCGGCTGCTGGAGGACATCCAGGAGGCTTTCGGGGCACGCTGCCTGCCGGTCAACCTGCCAACCGGTCACGGCAAGGGCGTGGCCGACTGCTTCTTCCGCGACAGCGGCGATACCGCGGACTTCTCGAGCGTTGCGGAGGCGCATACCCGCATCCTCGACCAGGTCGTGGAAGTGGACGAGGCGTTGATGGAGGCTTACCTTGAATCCGGCCAGAACCTGGATCCGCAACAACTGCACGAGGCCTTCGAGAAGGCGCTCCGCGAGCGGCACCTCATTCCCGTAATCTTCGTGTCGGCCGAGACCGGCGCCGGGATCGAAGCCCTGCTCGACTACATCGTGAAGCTGCTGCCGAGCCCGCGCGAGGCGAACCCGCCGCCGTTCATGCGCGGCGAAGGCGAATCCGCCGAGCCGGTCGCGGTGTCCGCGGAGCCCGACCAGCACGTCGTCGCCCACGTCTTCAAGGTGGTTGTGGATCCCTACGTGGGGCGCACCGCCGTGGTGCGCGTTCACCAGGGCACCATCAGGACCGGCGCGCAGCTGTTCGTCGGCGATTCACGCAAGCCGGTGAAGCTTAATCACCTTTACCGCCTGCAAGGCAAGCAGACCGCCGAGGTCGTTGAAGCGGGCCCCGGCGACATCATCGCCGTGACCCGCATCGAGAACCTGAATTTCAACGACGTGTTGCACGACTCGCACGACGAGGACCACTTCCACGTGCGGCTGCCGGAGGCCGCGCCCCCGATGATGGGCATCGCCATCAAGCCCGCGCAACGCGGCAACGAACAGAAACTGTCGGATGCCCTGCACAAGCTGTGTGCCGAGGACCCGGCGCTGCGCGTAGAGCATCGCCCGGCGACCAACGAAACCGTCGTCCTGTGCAGCGGCGAGCTGCACCTGCGGCTGGTCGTCGACGCGATGAAGGAACGTTTCAACGTCGAGGTCGAGACGCATCCACCCACCATTCCTTATCGCGAAACCATCACCCGGCCGGCCGAGGGCCACCACCGGCACAAGAAGCAGACCGGCGGCGCCGGCCAGTTCGGCGAGGTCTACCTGCGCATCGCGCCGTTGCCGCGCGGGTCGGGCTTCGAATTCGTCAGCGAGGTGGTCGGCGGCACGATTCCGCAGCAGTTCATCCCCGCGGTCGAGAAAGGCGTCCGCCAGGCCCTCGAGTCCGGCGCCATTGCCGGCTTCCCGCTGCAGGACATCCGTGTGGCGGTCTACGACGGCAAGACGCACCCGGTGGACTCCAAGGAAGTCGCCTTCATCAGCGCAGGGCGGCGGGCCTTCATCGAGGCGATCAAGAACGCCGGGGCCATCGTGCTCGAGCCCATCGTCCAGCTGCAGGTCACGGTGCCCTTCGACTCGCTCGGCGCAGTGACCGGCCACCTGTCGTCGCGCCGCGGGCGGATGCTGGGCTCCACTTCGCTTTCCGGGCAGCGCATCCAGATCGACGCGGAGGCGCCGCTCGCCGAGCTGCAGGACTACGCCAACCAGCTCAAGGCGATGACCGGCGGCTCCGGCGGCTGGTCGATGCAGCTCGACCGCTACGAGCCCGTACCGCCCAAGGTCCAGCAGGAACTCGTGAACGCGGCGCGCACCGAGGAATCCGATTAGAATGCGAGGCAGGCGCCGCGGGCTTGACGCAGGTCAATGCACCGCGGCGCCACCACGCCAAGATGGACTTACAACGCAGGGAAAGCAGAGCACATGCTCGACATCAGCAACATCATGACGCCGCGGCACAGCCTGGTGATCATCACGCCGGCCGCCACCGTCGACGAAGCGCGCCGCACCATGGCGGCGCACGCGATTCGCCACCTGCCAGTGGTCGACGAGGCCGGCGGCCTGGTGGGCCTGGTGTCGCAGACCGACGTGCTGGTGGCCGGCGGCGACGGCGCCCGGCCGGTCGGCGAGATCATGGTGCGTGAGGTCGACACAGTGGATGAGCGCAGCAACGTCCGCCACGCGGCGTTGCTGATGTTTCGTCACAAGCGCAGCTGCCTGCCGGTGCTGCGCGACGGTGCATTGCGCGGCATCGTCACGGATGCCGACTTTCTCGGCGTGGCCATCGCGCTCATGGAACAGCTGGAAGCCGCGGAGCCGGAGCCCGAAGACACCGAAGTGGCGGACGACGTGGCGTCCTGAGGCCCGCCGCGACCCGGTCAGCCACCGATGATGGTGGTCTCTGAAACGTCGCCCATGGCCGGCAGGTTGCGCGCCGGCGCCACTCCCTCGTTGAGCACCAGCCGGTAACGACCGATCTGCACGATATCGCCGTGGCGCAGTCGCTGCTGCCGGACCTCCCGCTCGTTGACCCGGATGCCGTTGGTGCTGTTCAAGTCCACCACGGTCCAGTGCCCGCCTTCGCGCACCAGCATGGCGTGGTAGCGGCTGACCGAATCGTGATCGAGCTGCACGTCGTTCCATGGATGACGGCCGATCAGCAGGCGGGAAGCGCTCAACCGGATGCGCGCCTTGGGCTCCTGGTCCAGCAGGATGTCGAGCGAGGCGATCCGCCGGGTGCGGGGCTTCTCCTCGCCGGCCTTGCCCGCCGGCACCGGCTGCACATGCTTGCCGCCCACCATGCTTTCGGCGGCGGCCGCGGCGGCCGACATGGCCTGGGCGGCCAGCTGGTTGATGCGCCCGGGCAACCCCCCGGACAAGGCATGGATACGCGCCACCGCTTCCGGGCTGAACAGGTCGCCCGGGTGGGCGCAGCCCGCAGATTCGGCGTGGAACTCCAGGTAGTCGCGGGTCTCGTCGATGCCCAGCGGCTCCAGGCGGTGCTGCCAGCGGATCATCTGCCGGATGGCATGCATCCGCGGCGCCGCAAGCTGGTGTTCGAGCGTATCGCCGCCGAGCAACACCAGCTTGAGGCGGCCGAGCCGCACCGGCTCCAGCAGCGCAAGCCAGCCCACCTCCTCGACGATACCGCCTGACAGCACCTCGGGATTGTCGGCCACGATCACTGTGGTCACGCCCTTCTGGCGCTGGTGACCCAGGAACACGGTCAGCAGGCCGCGCATCTCGTCGCGGCTGGCCTTGACGCCCTCGAACCCGAAGCCGCCCAGCAAGGCCGCCAGGAATTCGTCCGGGTCGGCCGTCAGCGGCCCGAGCCGCGCCACCAGCGCGCCGGGCATGGTCTGGTGCAGCGCGAAATCCATGGTGGCGCGCTTGCCCGAGCCCGGTTCCCCGGTCAGGGCGACCAGCAGGTCGTTCGAATGCAGGGCGCGCTCGAGGAAGCCGAGGGCCTCACGGTGCTGCGGGCCGACATAGAACGACAGGCCGGCGGACTCCGGCTCGAACGGCGCATAGTGCAGCCCGAATCGCCGCAGCGCCTCGTCGGAAATCGCGCTCACCTGCGTTCCCGGGCGCGCAGCCGCCGGAACAGGTCGGCCAGCGTGTGACGCTTGTAGTCGCTGAACTCGCCGGCGTCGAAAAACACGCCGTGGCAGGTTCCGCAGGACTCGTACCAGATGTGGGGCTGGGCCGCATCCACCATGCGAATCATGAGGCCGTCACAGCGGGGGCAGCGGATGCGGTCGTCCCGATTGAACACCGCGCCCACCTCGCGGTCACCCGTGTCGATGGACTCGGCACCGTGAATTTCCTTGAGCTGCTCATGCTCCAGCATGTCGAACCAGAGCCCCCGGCACAATGTGCAGCGGTCCACCTCGATATCAGCGTAGACCACCTGCTCCATTGCGTGACCGCATTTCGGACAGTCCATCGGCACATCTCCGTCGGAAATCCGAATCTACCGCTGCGCGTCCCGCGCCACAACAGGCGCGCACAATCACCACTCGCCCGAATTTGGCATGCTCACCCAGGGTTCGCGCGGCGGCAAGGCCTCGCCCTTCTGCAGCAATTCGATCGAAATCCGGTCGGGCGAACGCACGAAGGCCATCCGGCCGTCCCGTGGCGGGCGATTGATGACCACGCCGCCGTCCATCAGCCGCTGGCAGGTCGCGTAGATGTCCTCGACCTCATAGGCCAGGTGACCGAAGTTGCGCGCGCTGCCGTATTCCTCCGGATCCCAGTTGAAGGTCAGTTCTACCTGGGCGCGCTCGTCGCCGGGCGCGGCCAGGAACACCAGGGTGTAGCGGCCTGCCTCGCTGTCGCGCCGCCTGAGTTCGACCAGGCCCAGCTTGTTGCAGTAGAAATCCAGCGACGCATCGAGGTCGCTGACTCGCACCATGGTGTGCAGGTACTTCACTTGCCTTGATCCTCCACGGGCGGCGCATACGCTACCTGGCGCGGCCAGGCCCTGAGGATGGCCTGGATGACCGTCGCCAGCGGGATGGCGAAGAAGATTCCCCAGAATCCCCACAGGCCGCCGAACAGCAGGATCGCGGCGATGATCGCCACAGGGTGCAGGTCGACGACCTCGCTGAACAGCACCGGGACCAGCACATTGCCGTCGAGAAACTGGATGACTCCGTAGGCGAGCAGCACATAGTAGAACTGCGGCGCCAGGCCGAACTGGAAGTAGGCAACCAGCGCCACCGGTAACGTCACCACGGTGGCGCCGATGTAAGGAATCACCACCGACAGGCCGGTCGCCGCAGCCAGCAGCACCGCGTACTGCAGCCCGAGAAAACGAAACGCGATCCAGGCCACCAGCCCGACAATGAGAATCTCGACCAGCTTGCCCTGCACGTAATTGCCGATCTGCTTGTCGACCTCGACCCAGACCTCATGGGTGAGATGGCGATCCTTGGGCAGGAAACCGGCCGCCCAGCCGATCAGCAGGTCCTTGTCCTTCAGCAGGAAGAACACCAGGATCGGCAGCAGCACGAGGTACACCAGCAGAGTGATGAGCGTCATCAACGAGGCCACGGAGAAGCTCACCAGCCGCTGGCCGAAGCGGATCAGTTCGCTGTTGAACCCGGCGAACACTTCCTTGATCTGCTGCTCGGACACCATCGCCGGGTAGCGCTCCGGCAACTGCAGCAGCGCCCGTTGCACCTCGCCGACCATCAGCGGCACCTGCTGCAACAGCTGCGCGGCCTGGCGGGTCAGCAGCGGCAGCAGCCAGAAGAAGCAGAAGAACAGGATGGCAAGGAACAGCAGAAATACGAACAGCACGGCCACGATATTCGGCACCCCACGGGCGCGCAGCCGCGCGGCGATGCCGTTCAGCAGGTAGGCGATCACCAGCGAGGCAAGCAACGGCGCGAGCATCTTGCCGAACAGCCAGATGGCCGCCGCCAGCACCAGCACGATGAGTGCGAGGGCGACGACCTGGGGATTCTCAAGCTGTCGTCGCAACCACGCGAGAATCACGTCCATGGCAGGATCCGTGTGAATTCGGCGCAAGGATATCAGGTCGCGGCCCGGCCGGCGCCCGCAGTTGTCGCCCGGCAGCGGGTCTGTGAGAATCGTGACCTGGAATCACGCTGCCCGGGGGGCCGTAGCTTGCACTGGATTCGCCGCGAGGCCCTGCTGCTGTTGATATTCGGGGGATTCGGGCTGCTCGGTTTGCCTGCGCTGGTCTACCTGGTCGGGCAGGTCCTGCTGGGCGAGTATCGTCCTGGCGCGGGCATGGGCACCTTCTACGCCGACCTCTACGGCCACCTGGCCGCAGCATCGCCGTGGGCGTGGCTGCTGGTGCTCGGGCCGTACCTGGCGATCCAGCTGCTCCGGCTGCTGTGGCTGCCGCTCGGCCTGCTGACGCACCGGCCGGCCCGGCGTGAGCGCAGGGCCAAGGTCGACGAGCGCATCGAACCCACCATTTGACGCTTTTCCGGGCGCGTCGTACTCTCCGGCTGCGCCTGCCACGGAGTGAGAGCAACATGTCCCTGAAGGTTACTTTCGAGCTCGCCGACGCCGATCTCGACCACTTCCGGCGCGTCATGCGACAGGCCCGCTCGGTGGCGAAGACCCGCGGCCCGGACGAGGTGCTGGCCGCAGCGGAAGCGTTGCTCGGCCGGATCAAGGGAATCGAGATTCCCGAGTTCATCCGGGACCGCCTGGAGCGGCTGCGCATGCTCATCGACATGTTGCGCGACGTCGAGTGGAAGCTGCCGGAGCCGGAGGCCACCCGAGTACTCAACGCCCTCGCCTATTTTTGCGAGGCCGAGGACCTGATCCCGGACAACGTACCGGGGCTGGGCTTTCTCGACGACGCCATCATGGTCGAGCTGGTGGTGCGTGAGCTGCGCCACGAAATCGAGGCCTACCAGGACTTCTGTTCCTATCGTGCCACGCGCGTCGGCGAGTCCGCCGATGCCGTTACACGCGAAGAGTGGCTGTCGGCCCGCCGCAAGGCCCTCCAGTCACGGATGCGCAACCGCCGCCGCAGGGACCGGGAGCGCCGCCGGGGCGGCGGCGGCGGCCGATCGCCCTTTTCCCTGTTCTGACCCCGTTGTCCTGTACGCTGGTCGCGCTAGCCCGGCCGGCCGCGACGGCTCACTTCCCACGCCACCCAGGAGCTGGCTGGCGCGTCGGGGTCGAGCTCGACACGTGCGCGCGCCAGCCGGCGACCGCGCATGGCGGCCCCGGCACGGGCACCGGAGGTGAACCACTTGTCGGGCAGCAGCAAGCGCAGTCGCCTGCGCAGCGCACCGATGTAGGGCGCCGTTTCGTGCATCGAGTCCCCGCTCTGCAGCGAACCGCGTTTCATGGCAGGTAGTAGAGCACGACCAGGCCCAGCGCCGCCCACATCCCGGCCTGCGGAATCCACCACCAGCGGAGCTGTTTCACCAGGCTGATGAAACTGGCGGCGCAAACCGCTGTCATACCGAGGAAGATGCCGGTGCTGGCGAGCAGCATGCCGATTTCCGCGCCCAGTCGGGGATGTTCCCCGGACAGGAGAAGAAAGATCAACACCACCACTGCAAGGCCGGCCGCGATCGCGGCGGAGGAGCCGAGCAGGATGCCGGTCACGACGGTCATCGGTTGCATTGAGTCAAATTCCGCCTTGTGTCGCGCTTGCCTGCCGCGCCCGAGGCCACTAGCCTAAGTGCAGGTCGCCAGTCTGGCCGGCGGACCCGCGCTGACCACGGAGTCGAGATGCGTATTGTAATGACATCAGCTTATCTCAAGGTAGCCACCCTGTTGCTGGCGCTCCTGCTGGCCGGCACTGCCGCGGCCAAGCCGACGCCGGCCAGCGAGGTCCTCGCGCCCTCGGAGCGGCACGGCAAGATCAGCCGGCTGGTGACCACCCTGTTCGAGCGCTCGCACTACCGCCGCGCCGTTGTGGACGACGGCACGTCCTCGCTGATGCTGGACGGCTACCTCGATGCCCTGGACGGCAACCGCCAGTATTTTCTCGCCGCCGACATCCGGGAGTTCGAAGCCTGGCGGACCAGGCTGGACGACGCCGTCAAGCGCGGCCAGCTGGATCCCGTTTTCGCCATCTACGACCGCTACCTGGAGCGGGCACGCGACCGCTTGGAATTCGCGCTGGCCCAGCTCGAACTCGAGCACGATTTCACGGCCGACGAGGATTTCATGTTCGACCGCAGCGACGAGCCGTGGGCTGCGTCCGAAGCCGAGCTGGACGATCTCTGGCGCAAGCGCGTCAAGAACGACGCCCTCGGCCTGATGCTGACCGACAAGAACTGGGACGAGGCCAGGGAAATCCTGCGCGGACGCTACCAGCAGGTGCTCAAGCGCTTCGGCCAGGTCAAGAGCGACGACGTGTTCGAGACCTTCATGAACGCCTTCGCCAACACCATGGATCCGCATACCAGCTACTACTCGCCGCGCAACTCGGAGGAGTACCGGATCCAGATGAGCCTGAACTACGACGGCATCGGCGCCACCCTGCAGATCCAGGATGAATACGTGGCCGTCATCAATGTCATCGAGGGCGGGCCGGCGGCACTCGACGGCACCCTCAAGCCGAAGGACCGGATCATCGGGGTCGGCCAGGGCGAGGACGGCGAGATCGTCGACGTCGTCGGCTGGCGGCTCGACGAGGTCGTGGACATGATCCGCGGGCCGGGGGGCACCACCGTGCGGCTGCAGATCCTGCCGGGCGGCGCCGCGCCGGGCAGTCCGCCGACCGTGATCCCGCTGGTGCGCGACAAGGTCAAGCTGGAGGCGCAGGCGGCCCGCAAGGACCGCATCGAGGTGGAGCGCGACGGCCGGCTGCACCGCATCGGCGTGATCACCGTGCCCTCGTTCTACCAGGACTACAATGCGCGCGCTTCCGGCGCCCGCGAGTACACCAGCACCACCGCGGACGTCCGGCGCCTGGCGCTCGAGCTGGTCGACGAAGGCATCGACGGGCTGGTGCTCGACCTGCGTAATAACGGCGGCGGCCACCTGTCCGAGGCCACCGCGATGACCGGCCTGTTCCTGCCGGGCGGCCCGATCGTGCAGCTGCGCGACACCAGCGGTCGCGTGGAGGTGCTCGAGGAACAGGCCACGGGACCGGTTTACGACGGCCCGCTGGCGGTGCTCGTCAATCGCTTCAGCGCGTCCGCCTCCGAGATCTTCGCCGCCGCCATCCAGGACTACGGCCGCGGCGTGGTGATCGGCCAGCAGACTTACGGCAAGGGCACGGTGCAGAACCTCTACCCGCTGGACCGGTACGCTCCGGGCGCCGACCCGCGCTTCGGCCAGCTGACGCTGACCATCGGCAAGTACTACCGGGTGACCGGCGAGAGCACCCAGCACCGCGGCGTGGTACCCGACATCGTCGTGCCCTCCCCGGTCGATTCACACATGGTGGGCGAGAGCTCCCGCAAGACGGCCCTGCCCTGGGACCAGATCAGGCCGACGCGCTTCACCCCCGAAGGTGAACTCGACGACGCCATCCTGATGCTGACCGAGGAACATGGGCGCCGCCGGGCGGCCGATCCTGACTTCCGCTTCCTGATGGGGGACATCGAGGCCATCGACGAGCGGCGCAGCCGCAAGTCGGTCTCGCTGAACATCGACGCGCGACGCGAGGAGAACCGGCGCTTCGACGCCGAGCGCCTGGCGCGTGAGAACGAGCGTCGCGTTGCGCTGGGCCTCGAACCCCTCCCTTCGCTGGAGGCCCTGGAGGAACAGGACGGGCCCGATGTGCTGTTGCGCGAGGCCGCCGCCGTGGTGGCCGACCTCGCGGCCGTGCCGGAAGCCGTGCTGGCCCGCCACAAGGGGCCCGCCAACGACTGACCCCGGGGCGGGGGCACTCCGGGGGCTTGCGTCTGGCTAAACCGGTGTTATACTTCACTACAACACTACTGTAGTGAACCATCGGTCAAGTCGAGAGCGTCGCAATGAGTCAGCATTCCCATCTCGCTTCCTTCCACGCCCCGGCCGTCTGCGGCACCGCCGTCGAAATGCCAGCGAGGACCCTGTCCGTGGCCGCTTTTGCCGAGGGGTTCCGGCGGGCTTCCATGTCCTTCCTGCCGGTCCTGTTGACCGCCTTGCTGCTGGTAGGCTGCAAGGGCGGCGACGCGCCGCCGGAGGCCGCCGCGCAGGAGAAGGAATCCGCCCCCATCCCGGTGGAGGTCGCCGACCTTGAGCGTGGCGACGTGTTCGCCGTCTACACCGGCACGGCCTCGCTGGAAACGGATGCGGACGCGCTGGTGGTCGCCAAGGTGGCCGGCGAAGTCGTCGAGATCCTCGCCGAGGAAGGCGACCGGGTGAAGGAAGGCCAGGTGCTGGCCCGCCTGGACGGTGACCGGCTGCGCCTCGAGATGGAGCGGGCGCGCGCCAACCTGCGCAAGCTGGAGCAGGAATACAACCGCAGCGTGGAGTTGTTCGAGCGCGGCCTGGTCAGCTCGGGCGCCTTCGAGGGCCAGAAATACGAGCTCGAGGCCTTGCAGGCCATCTACCGGCTGGCCCAGCTGGAGTACAACTACACGCAGGTCCGGGCGCCGATCGCCGGTGTCGTCACGCGCCGTTACATCCGCACGGGCAACACCATCTCGGTGAACGAGCCGGCCTTCCAGGTCACCGAGCTGGACCCCCTGATCGCCTACATTCACATTCCGGAGCGCGAGTTCCGGCGACTCGAGCCCGGGCAGTCCGCGGAGCTGACCCTGGACGCCATTCCCGGCCAGCGCTTCGCGGCCCACGTGCAGCGCATCAGCCCGGTCGTGGATCCGATCTCCGGCACCTTCAAGGTCACCATGGAGGTACCCGATCAGGGCGGCCGCCTGAAGCCCGGGATGTTCGGTCGCTTCAACATCGTCTGGGACACGCGGCGGGATGCCTTGCTGGCACCGCGGGTCGCCATCGTGGACGACGACGTGTCCGACTCGGTGTTCGTGGTCGTGGACGGCAAGGCCGTGCGGCGCCCGGTCCGCACCGGTTATGCCCGCGGTGCGCAAGTGGAGATCATCGACGGACTCAACGGCGACGAGGAGATCGTGGTCATAGGGCAGTCCGGATTGCGCGACGGGGCCAACGTCGAGGTCGTGCGGCGCGCCGGGACCGGTGCCGAGCCCCGCGTCGCCCGTGACGGCGCCTGACGCGGCGCCCGGCGGAGCACTGTCATGCGCCTGATCGACATCGCCACCGAGCGACGCGTCACCATCGCGATGTTCACCGTCGCCATCGTGCTGTTCGGCTTCGTTTCCCTGTCGCGCCTCAAGGTCAACCTGCTGCCCGATCTCTCCTACCCCACTCTGACGGTGCGCACCGAGCTGCCCGGCACCGCGCCGCTGGAGGTCGAGAACCTGCTGAGCAAGCCGATCGAGGAGTCGGTCGGCATCATCAAGAACGTGCGCCAGGTGCGCTCGGTGTCCCGCCCCGGCCAGTCCGACGTGATCCTGGAGTTTCTCTGGGGCACCGACATGGACATCGCCGGGGTCGAAGTGCGCGAGAAGCTGGACATGCTGCAGCTGCCGCTGGAAGCGAGCCGGCCGCTGCTGCTCCGTTTCGATCCGGCCAACGAGCCCATCCAGCGGCTCGCCTTCATGGACAAGTCCGCCACCGGGGCCGCGGACGACCCGAACCGCCTGCGCGCGTTGCGGACTTTCGCGGAGGACCGCCTGAGGACCGACCTCGAGTCGGTCGAAGGCGTGGCTGCCGTCAAGGTCAGCGGCGGCCTGGAGGACGAGATCCAGATCCTGATCGACCAGGAGAAGACCGCCCAGCTCGGCCTGTCGATCCGCGCCATCGCGGCCCGCCTGCGGGCCGAGAATGTCAACCTGTCCGGCGGCCGGCTCGAGCAGGGGGCGCAGCGATTCCTGGTGCGCACGCTGAACGAATTCGTCACTGTCCAGGAGATGGCGGATTCCATCATCGCCACGCCGGCCGGCCGCCCCATCTACCTGCGGGATATCGCCACCGTCACGCGCGGCTTCAAGGAACGCGAGGCGATCACACGCGTCAACGGCCGCGAGAGCGTCGAGCTGGCGGTCTACAAGGAGGGTGACGCCAACACCGTGCAGGTGGCGCACCGGGTCGCCCAGCGGATCGCCGCCATGCAGGCGCGGCTCGAGCCGGGCACCGAGCTGACCATGATCTACGACCAGTCGGTGTTCATCGACGACGCCATCACCCAGGTCCGCAGCGCCGCCCTGGTCGGCGGCCTGCTCGCCATCCTCGTGCTGTACGCTTTCCTGCGCGACGCCCGCGCCACCTTCGTCATCGGCGTCGCCATTCCCATCTCGGTGATCGGCACCTTCCTGCTGATGTACGCGGCGGGCGTGAGCCTGAACATCATGTCGCTCGGCGGCATCGCGCTGGCGGTCGGCATGCTGGTCGACAACAGCATCGTGGTGCTCGAAAATATCGTGCGCAACAAGGAGCAGGGTCACGGCGTGCTGGAAGCCGCCAGGCGCGGGGCCAGCGAGGTCGCCGGTGCAGTCACCGCCGCGACGCTCACGACCGTAGCGGTGTTCTTCCCCATGGTGTTCGTCAGCGGCATCGCGGGGCAGCTGTTTCGCGACCAGGCGCTGACGGTTACTTTTGCGCTGTTGTTCTCACTGCTGGTCGCCCTGACGCTGATTCCCATGCTGGCGTCCCGCGGCGCACCGCCCCGTTACGGCGACGCCGCGCATGCCGCCCCACCCGGACGCGTGACCCGCGCGGCAGGCTTCGTCGTGCGCCTGCTCGGCTATGCGACGGCCGGCGTGTCCTGGCTTATGTCGCGGGTGATGCGCCCGCTGGTATGGATTTTCCAGGGCTTCTACCGGGCCGCAGCCGCAATCTACCTGCCGTTGCTGGAGCGGTCGCTGCGGCAACGCTGGCTGGTGCTGCTGGTCGCCGCCCTCGCCTTTGCCTCGAGCCTGGCATTGGCGCCGCGGCTCGGCTACGAGCTGCTGCCGCAGCTGGCACAGGGCGAATTCGCAGTCGAGGTCCGACTGCCCGCCGGTGCGCCGCTCGCCGAGACCGACGCCGCCATCCGTCGCTTACAGGAGCAAAGCGCTGATCTGCCGGGCATCGCACTGACCTACTCCGTGGCCGGCACCGGCAATCGCCTGGACGCCAGCCCGGTGGACGCCGGCGAGCATACCGGGCAACTCAACGTGAAGCTCAAGCCGGGCGCCGGACCGACCGGCGAAGCGGCTACCGTTGCGTCCATGCGCGCCACACTGGAGCGTATGCCCGGCATCGCATACGAGTTTTCCCGCCCGGCCCTGTTCGCCGTCAGCACGCCGCTGGAGATCGAGATTGCGGGCTACGACCTCGATCAGATCGGCAGCCTTGCAGAGCAGGTGCGGCGGGCGCTGGGGGCGTCGCCGCGTTTCGCCGACGTGCGCACCAGCGTCGAGGAAGGCAACCCGGAGATCCAGATCCTGTTCGACCAGGAGCGGGCAGCCCGCCTCGGCCTGGTGGTACGCGACATCGCGGACATAGTCGTCGCCAAGGTGCGCGGCGAGGTGGCCACGCGTTACACCTGGCGCGACAAGAAGATCGACGTGCTGGTGCGCAGTATCGATACCCGTGCATCCTCGCTCACGGAGATCGAGAATCTCATCGTCAACCCCGAGAGCAGCCGTCCGATACCGCTGAAGGCCGTGGCCGAAATCCAGCTGGCGCTCGGCCCTGCTGAAATCCGCCGCTCGGACCAGTCGCGCGTCGCCATCGTGTCCGCGAACCTGGCGTTCGGCGACCTGGCGACCGCCACGGAGGAAGTCCGCGAGATCCTCGCCGGGCTCCCGTTCAGTCCGGGCACGGCCGCCAGCATCGCCGGCCAGAGCGCCGAGATGCAGGACTCGTTCCAGTCCATGATGTTCACGCTCGCCCTGGCGATATTCCTCGTGTACCTGGTGATGGCCTCACAGTTCGAGTCGCTGATTCATCCCTTCGTCATCCTGTTCACCATTCCGCTGGCGCTGGTCGGCGCCGTCTGGGCCTTGTGGATCACCGGCACGACCGTGAGCGTCGTGGCCTTCATCGGCCTGATCATGCTGGCAGGCATCGTGGTCAACAACGCCATCGTGCTGGTCGATCTCATCAACCAGCTGCGGCGTGCCGGCCAGGAGCTCGAAACGGCGATCATTGAGGCCGGACGCGCGCGACTGCGACCGATCCTGATGACCACCCTGACCACTGTGCTGGGCCTGCTGCCGATGGCGCTGGGCTTCGGCGAGGGCTCGGAGGTGCGCGCGCCGATGGCCATCACCGTGATCGGCGGGCTGGTCGTGTCCACACTGCTTACACTGCTGGTGATCCCGGTGGTTTACTCCCTGTTCGACCGCGGCATGCAGGCCGTCAGCAATGCCCGCCTGGCCGCGGAGGCCACCGGATGAATCTCACGCAGGGTGCGATCAGCAGGCCGGTCACCACCGTGATGATATTCATTGCGCTGGCGCTCATCGGCGCTATCTCGTCGCGCCTGCTGCCGCTGGAAAAATACCCCGACATCCAGTTTCCCGGCATATTCATCAGCATCCCCTACGAAGGCTCTACCCCCGAGGAGATCGAGCAACTCATCACGCGGCCGGTCGAGGAAGCGCTCGCCACACTGAGCGGCGTGGCCCGCATGCAGTCCACCTCGCGGCAGGACAACAGCCAGATCTTCCTGCAGTTCGGCTGGGACCAGGACGTGGCCACCAAGGGCATCGAGGCGCGCGCCAAGGTGGACGCGATCCGGCACCTGCTGCCGGACGACGTGCGCCGGGTACTCATTTTCACCGGCTCGACCAGCGACCAGCCGATTCTCAACCTGCGCATCAGCAGCGACCGGGACCTGTCCGACGCCTACACCATGCTCGATCGCCAGCTCAAGCGGCGCATCGAGCGCATCGAGGGGGTGTCACGGGTCACCCTGTACGGCGTGGACCAGCACGAGATCCGCATCCTGCTGAACGCCGACCGGGTCGCCGCCCACGGCGTCGACCTCAACCAGCTGCGCGAACTCCTCGAAAAGGCGAATTTCTCGGTCAGCGCCGGGCGATTGACCGACAACCAGCAGCGCTTCAGCGTACGGCCCATCGGCGAAATGTCCTCGGTGGAGGACGTGCGCAACATCCTGGTGCGCGAGAACCTGCGCCTCAGCGATATCGCCGACGTCGAGCTGCGCAGCCCCGAGCGGACTCATGGCCGGCATCTCGACCGCAAGTACTCCATCGGGCTGGACGTCTTCAAGCAGCCGGGCGCCAACCTGGTCGACGTGTCCCGGCGCGTCAAGCAGGAGGTCGAGCGCGCCGGCGAGAACCCGATGATGAGCGGCATCCAGGTGTTCGCGCTGGGCGACCAGGCGGACGGTGTGACGTCTTCGCTGTCCGACCTGTTGAGCTCCGGCCTGATCGGCGCGCTGCTGGCCTTCGCCGTGCTCTACCTGTTCCTGCGCCAGGCGGCCACCACGCTGATCGTGGTGGCGTGCGTGCCCTTCTCGATTCTCATCACTCTTGGAGTGATGTACTTCCTGGGCGTGAGCCTGAACATCCTGTCGATGATGGGCCTGATGCTCGCCATCGGCATGCTGGTCGACAACGCGGTGGTGGTGACCGAGAGTATTTTTCGCGAGCGGCAACTTGATCCGGACAATCCCCGCCAGGCGACCCTCAAGGGCGTCCGGGAAGTCGCCCTCGCGGTGACCGCCGGTACGCTCACTTCCATCATCGTGTTCGTGCCGATCCTGTTCGGCGTCAAGACCAACATTACGGTGTTCCTGACGCACGTCGCCGTGAGCATCGTGGTGGCGATGCTCGCCTCGCTGGTCATGGCACAGACCGTCGTGCCGATGGTCGCGGCCCGCATCCCGGCCCCGCGCGCGCCGCGGGCCAGTTCCTGGATGAGCCGCCTGACCGGCCGCTACGTGCGTGCCCTGGGCTGGACCTTGCGACACCGCTGGTGGACCGCGCTGTGCGTGCTCCTGGTCGTCGCCAGCGTCGCGATCCCGCTGAAAGCGGTCAAGTTCGACACCTTTCCGCAGGAGGCCGGACGCCTGCTGCTGCTGCAGTACCACGTGAAGGAAAAGTACCCCATGGCCGAGACCAAGCGGGCCGTGGAAATCATGGAGGAGTACCTGTACTCCAACCAGGAGTACTTCGACATCCGGCAGGTGTACAGCTTCTACGAGGAGGGCCGCGCGCAGAGCACCCTGATGCTGAACGACGGCGACGACGCCCGCGTGCCTACCAGCGAAGTCATTGCACGCGTTCTGGAGAACATGCCGGAGATCATCATCGGCGAGCCGAGCTTCGAGTTCGAGACCCAGGGCGGCGACGAGGGCTTCAGCCTGCAGCTGGCCGGCGAGTCGACCGAGGTGCTGGCCCGCCTCGCACCGGAAGTCGTGCGCATGCTCGGCAGCATCGAGGGCTTGCGCGACATCAAGGCCGACATCGGCTCGGGCGACCGCGAGGTGCGCGTGAAGGTCGACCGAGAACGCGCCATCCAGCTCGGCCTGAGCCCGCAGTCCGTCGCCACGTCCGTGTCGGTCGCACTGCGCGGCGAGCAGTTGCGCGACTTTCGCAGCGGCGACGGCGAAGTCAAGGTGCGCATCGCGTTCCGCGAGGACGACCGCC
>DAOMOU010000008.1:0-21199 GCA_035444525.1 Gammaproteobacteria bacterium
ACGTCGAAGCGCGTGATCGGCGCGATGCCGCTGCGGCCGGCGACGATGTTCGCCCACGCGGAAGCGGCCGTGCTGCCCACGGGCGACACGAGGCCGAGGCCGGTGACGACGACACGGCGCCTGGTCAAGCGTTCACCTCCGGCGGATCTGCCTGGCGGCCGGGAAAGCGGCGCCCTGGAAGCGGGCGCCCGGACGGCCGCTTCAGTT
Source organism: Gammaproteobacteria bacterium (assembly GCA_035444525.1). Classification (GTDB taxonomy): domain Bacteria; phylum Pseudomonadota; class Gammaproteobacteria; order Steroidobacterales; family XN24; genus XN24. The sequence continues at coordinate 208 of DAOMOU010000008.1, forward strand.
CGAGCGGGCCTTGATGTAGTCGATGGCCTGCTGGACGGTCGTGATCTTCTCGGCTTCCTCGTCCGGGATCTCGCACTCGAAGGCCTCTTCGAGCGCCATCACGAGTTCGACGGTATCCAGCGAGTCCGCGCCCAGGTCGTCCACGAACGAGGCGTCGTTGGTGACTTCTTCTTCTTTGACGCCCAGCTGCTCGGCGACGATGTTCTTTACCTGTTCTTCGATGCTGCTCATCTCGTCCTCATCCTCGTTACTGGCGGCGAGATCATCCCGATCCCCATGACCCGGACTGCACCGCGCGCCGTATTGTATTGGAATGTTACAGGGGGTTCTACAATGAGGCGCCCCGGGGCCCTCAGGCCATGTACATCCCCCCGTTGACATTGATGACCTCGCCGGTGATGTAACCGGCCCCGGGTGAACAAAGAAACAGCACCGTGGCGGCGATGTCCTCGGCCGCGCCCAGCCGTTCGAGCGGGATCTGCTGCACCAGCGAGTCGCGCTGCGCGGCCGACAGGGCTGCGGTCATGTCGGTCTCGATGAAGCCCGGCGCCACCGCGTTGACGGTGATGCCGCGCGAGCCGACCTCGCGCGCCAGCGCCCGCGTGAAGCCGACCAGCCCGGCCTTGGCGGCGCAATAGTTGGCCTGGCCGGGGTTGCCCATCAGGCCCACCACCGAGCCGATGTTGATGATGCGGCCCCGGCGGGCCTTCATCATGCCCCGCAGGCAGGCCTTGCTGCAGCGGTAGAGCGACGTCAGGTCGGTGTCGATGACCTGCTGCCAGTCCTCGATCTTCATGCGCAGCAGAAGCCCGTCGCGAGTGATGCCGGCATTGTTCACCAGCAGCGTCACGGCCCCCTCGCGAGCGGCGATGTCGGCGATGGCGGCGTCGACGTCCGCATCGCTGGCCACGTCCAGCACGATTCCGCGGCCCTTGATGCCGGCGGCCGCAAAGGCGGCGCCGACGGCCTCGGCCCCGGCCGGCGAAGTCGCCGTGCCGACGACCGTGGCGCCGGCCCGGCCCAGCGCATCCGCGATGGCGCGCCCGATGCCGCGCGATGCCCCGGTGACCAGCGCCACCTCGTCCTGCAACTGGCTCATGCCGCCCCCTCCGCTGCTGCGAGTGCAGCCGCAAGGGTATCAGGATCGTCTACGGGATAGGCGGCCAGCCCGCGGTCGATCCGCCTGGCGAGGCCGCACAGCACGCGGCCCGGACCTATTTCCACCAGCGTACCGGCGCCGGCGCCTTGCAGGGCGCGCACGCATTCGACCCAGCGCACCGGGCGGCACACCTGCTCCGCCAGCGCCGCGCGAATGCCGGCGGGATCCCGCCGCGGCGCCGCGTCCACGTTGTGAATGACCGGGATCGCCGGCACTCGCACCGCGATGTCCTCCAGCGCGGCCGCCAGTCGCTCGCTCACCGGGTCCATGAGCCGGCAATGCACCGGCACGCTCACCGGCAGGGGGATGCCGCGCCGTGCGCCGGCACCCTTGGCAAGTTCGATGGCCCGGCTCACGGCCGCGGCGTGCCCGGCGATGACCACCTGGCCCGGCGCATTGAAGTTGACCGCTTCGACCAGTTCGCTGGCGGTGGCGGCCTGCGCACAGGCGTCGGCGACCGCGCCGTCGTCGAGCCCGATGATGGCGGCCACGGCGCCCAGGCCTTCGGGCACGGCGCCCTGCATGAGCTCGCCGCGCAGGCGGACGATGCGCAGTGCGTCGCCGAAATCCATGGCGCCGGCACATACCAGCGCGGTGTACTCGCCGAGGCTGTGTCCGGCCATCGCGACCGGCGTCGCGCCGCCGTGCGCCTGCCAGGCGCGCCAGGCGGCGACCCCGGCGGCCAGCATCGCGGGCTGGGTGTGCTCGGTGAGATTGAGTTGCTCCGCCGGGCCTTCGCGCACCAGCGCCGCCAGGCCGAAACCAAGCGCCTCGTCCGCCTCGGCGAAGGCGGCCGCCGCCGCTGGCTCCGCGTCGATAAGGGCGGCCAGCATGCCGACCGACTGGGACCCCTGGCCCGGGAATGCCGCGGCAATCATCATCCGTGCAACTCCTGCTGAGCGAAGCGGTCATTATAGTCAGAGTCCTGCCATGCGGCAGGGACCGATCGCCGGATGGCGGCCGGTCTTCTGATATCATGGCAGGCGATGTTGAACCGCCCGCGAAGGCTGCCGCCGCGGGCCCGTCACCCGAGGCTGAATGATGTCGTCGAACAAGTTTCTTTCCAGCGTGCGCGCGGGACCGGCCGGTCTGCGCCAGGCGGGTTTCACGCTCATCGAGATCATGGTCGTGGTCGTGATCCTCGGCATCCTGGCCGCGATCGTCGCGCCCAACGTCATCAGCCGCATCGACGATGCCTCCATCAATCGCGCCAAGCAGGACATCCGCGGCATCGAGAGCGCGCTGAAGCTGTACTACATGGACAACTCGCGCTACCCGACCACCGACCAGGGCCTCGAGGCACTGACCACGCGGCCGAACGACCCCACCGTGCGCAACTGGCGCGGCCCCTATCTCGACAAGCTGCCGCGCGACCCGTGGAACAACACCTACCGCTACCTCTACCCGGGCCGTAACGGCGAGTTCGATGTCTTCACCTACGGGGCCGACAACCAGCCCGGCGGCGAGGGCATCAATGCTGAAATCGGCAACTGGTCTGTCTACTAGACCCGCTCGCGCCGCGCGGCCGCCGGCCGCCGGCTTTTCGCTGCTCGAGCTGCTGGTCGTCATCGTGATCCTTGCGATCATGGTCGGCATGACGGTGCTGTCGCTCGGCACGCTGCGCGCCGAGGACCCTGCCGAGACCGAGGCGAACCGCTTGCGGGCCCTGTTGTCGCTGGTCGCCGAGGAAGCGCTCATCCAGGGCAGGGACCTCGGAGTGGAGTTCTTTCCCGACGGCTACCGTTTCCTGTCCTGGGACCCCGATGCGGCGCTCTGGTCGGTGATCGACGACGAGGCCGCGCTGCGCCGCCGGACGCTGCCGGAAGGGCTGCGCGTGGTGCTCGCGGTCGAGGGACGCGAGGTGCTGATCGATGACGAGGAGCGCGGCCGCAACCGTCGCCAGGACGAACTCCTGCCGCACGTGGGCGTGTTTTCGAGTGGCGAACTGACGCCTTTCGAGCTGTTCCTGGTGACCGATTTCATCGCCGACGCCTGGCTGTTGCGCGGCCGCGTACAGGGAGACGTCGAGGTCCTCGCGCCGGAGGACGTGCGGTGAAGCGCCGGCGGCAGCGCGGGTTCACCCTGCTCGAGGTGATGGTCGCCATGGCCATCGTCTCGATCGGCCTGATCGCGGTGTTCAACGCCATCATCCAGATGGCGCATTCGACCTCGACGCTGCGCGAACGCGCGCTGGCGGACTGGATCGCCATGAACCAGATCAGCGAGATCCGGCTCTCCGGCGAGTTCCCCGATGTCGGTAATTTCAACGATACCGTGGAGTTCGCGGGGCTCCCGTGGCGCTGGGAGGCCCGCATTTCCGAGACCGGGGTCGAGAACCTGCGCAGGATCGACATGGCGGTGGCCCGTGAGGAAACCCCGGATGACGCCGTCACCGTCATGGCGGGTTTCGTGTCCCGCGGCGTCAGCGGGCCGGCGCTGCGGGTCGACTGGTGGGGGGTCGGGCAACCGCCCGCCGGCCCCGGCGAACAGGAGCGCGAGCCGGATCCGCAGGCACCGGGCGATCAGGCGCCGCGCGAAGAGGAGGAAGAGGACTGATGCGCCGGGCACGCGGCTTCACCCTGCTCGAGCTGCTGGTTGCCATGGCGATTTTCGCCGTGGTCGGCTTGGCGGCCTACGGTGGACTGCAGGCCGTGCTGGCGCAACAGGTACTGGCGCGCGAGAACGCGGATCGCTTCCGCGAGATCCAGTTCGCCGTGCAGCAGCTCAGTCGCGACATCTACCAGGCGGCGCCCCGCCCGGTGCGCGAGACGCTCGGCGACGGCGCGCGCGGCGCCTTGCTCGGCGACGCCCGCAACCGGTATCCCATCGAGTTCACGCGCGGCGGCTGGAGCAACCCGCTGGGGCAGCCGCGCGCGGCCGTGCAACGCGTGGCCTACGAGCTCGAGGACGACCGGCTGCTGCGGCGCCACTGGTTCGTGCCGGACCACACGCTGGACGAGGAGCCGGTCGAGCGCGAGCTGCTGACGGGCGTGCTCGAGTTCCGGCTGCGCTTCCTCGGCGCGGGCGGCTGGAGCGACCAGTGGCCGCCGGGCCTCGATGCCACCGACCCGGCCATGCTCCCGATGGCCGTCGAATTCGTGCTCGAGCTCGAGGACTGGGGCGAAATCCGCCGCCTGGTCGAGGTCGCCAACTGACATGCAGTGCAGGCCACGACAGCGCGGCGCGGCGCTGATTACCGCGATCCTGGTGGTGGCGCTGGCCACCGCGCTGGCCGCAGCGCTGACCTGGGACCTGTTTCTCGACCAGCGGCGCGCCTTCGGACGCGTCGCGGTGGACCAGGGGCTGATGTATGGTCTCGGCGCCGAGGCCTGGGCGCGGCAGATCCTGCGCGACGACGGCCAGGACAACCAGGTCGATCACCCCGGCGAAGGCTGGGCGACGCGCATCACCCCGCTGCCGATCGAGGGCGGACAGATCCAGGGGCGCATCGAGGACCTCAACGGCCGCTTCAACCTGAACAACCTGATCGACGCGACGGGCGCGACCGACCCGGTCGCCGTCGAGGCCTTTCGGCGCCTGCTCATTGGCCTGGAACTGGACGTGCGCCTGGCGGATCGCATGGCCGACTGGATCGACCGGGACGTCGAGCCCAACTTCCCGGACGGCGCGGAAGATTCCGAGTACCTGTCCCGCCAGCCGCCGTTCCGCACCGCCAACCGGCCGGTGACGAGCGTCTCGGAGATCATGCTCGTCTACCCGGAACTCGGCCGGTCCGGTTACGACCGGCTGCGGCCCTACGTCACCGCCCTGCCCCGCGGCACGCTGATCAACATCAATACTGCCCTGCCGGAAGTGCTGCTCACCGCTTCGGAGAGCATGCGCATCAGTGACGCCGAACGCATCATGTTCGATCGTCCGAACGAGGGCTGGGATTCGCTGGAGCAGCTCGGCGACATGGTCCCCGAGGACGCGCGCGGCGCGCTTGGCGTGACCAGCAACTGGTTCCGCCTGGCGGTGCGGGTTGATATTGGCACCCAGCGGTTCACCATGTACAGTCTCCTGCACCGCGATGCATCCGGCTCGGTGTCCACCGTCATCCGCAGCTTCACAGACGAGTAGAATCGCGAAATCCATGGCTGAAACCCTTGTCCTGAGACTCGATCCCGCCGACCACGGCGTGGGCACCTGGATCGTGGCCGACGACCAGGGCCGTCGCATCGGCGCGCCCGGCGCCGGGCCGATTGGTGCGGCGGCGTCGGCGGCCGCGGGCCGCAGGGTATTCGTGCTGGTGCCGGCCGTCGATGTGCTGCTCACCAGCGTCACGCTGCCTGTGCGCGGCACGACCAAGGTGCTGCGCGCCCTGCCCTTTGCGCTCGAGGAGCAGATCGCCGAGGACATCGAGGCGCTGCATTTCGCCGCCGGCCGCGTGGCCGCAGACGGCAAGGTCACGGCAGCCGCGGTGGACCGCGAGCAGCTGGAGGCCTGGCTCGCGTCGCTCGCGGCAGCCGGGCTCGACGCGCAGCTCATCTGCTCCGAGGCCGAGGGCTGCCCGGCCGCGCCTAATCATCTCAACTGGCTGCTCGACGCCGATCGCTGCCTGGCGCGCAGTGGTGACGGGTTGCCCGTGCTGCTCGAGATCGCCAGTGTCGAGGAAGCGATGCGCTTCGGCCCCGGCTTCCCCGGCGACGGCGGCGAGGCCCGACACCTGTCCGTGTACGTCACGCCCGAGGGCCGCATGCGCCATGGCGAGGCGCTGGAAGCAATGCGGGAGGAACTCGCCAGCCTCGAGCTGCGTATTCTTCCCGACGGCGTCCTGCCCCACCTCGCGGCGGGCGTCATCAGCCGCGAGCCGATCAACCTGCTGCAGGGCGCCTATGCGCCGCGCACGCAACTCGATCGCCTGTGGAAGCCGTGGCGCGCGGCGGCGGCATTGCTGGCCGTGCTGGCGGTGGTAATGGTCGGGCAGCAGGCACTGCGGCTGGTCCAGCTCAAGCAGGAGGAAGCGCGCCTCGATGCCGCGATCGCCGAGGCGTTCCAGCAGGCCTTGCCGGGCGCGCGCATGGAAGACCCGCGCTTCCAGGTGGAGCGACGGCTGGCGGTCTTGCGTGGCACCGGCAGCACCGCCAACGAGAGTTTCCTCACTGCGCTCGAGGCGCTCGGCGGAGCGCTCGGCGAGACGCCCGGGATCACGCTCCAGTCGGTCAGCTTCCGGGCCGGGGTGCTCGACCTGCGGCTGCTGGCGCCGAGTGTCGACTCACTGGAGCAGATCCGGCAGTCGGTCGGCCGCGGCGGACGTTTCACCGCGACCATCCAGCAGGCCAACCAGCGACCGGACGGCGTCGACGGGCGTATCCAGCTGACCGGAGACGGGGCATGAAGGACTGGTACCTCGGGCTCGAGCCGCGCGAGCGCCTGATGGTTTCGGTCGGCGGCGTGGTGCTGTTGCTCGCGGTGATCTGGGGTCTGCTCATCAACCCCGTGTACAGCGCGTCGGCCGCGGCCGAACGCCGCATCGACACGAAACGCGAAACCCTGGCGTTCCTGCGCTCGGCCGCGGCCGAACTGGCGGGCGCAACGGATGTCCCGGCAGGTCGCCCCGATCTTGCCGGTCAGTCCCTGGTGGTGATCATCGATCGCAGCGCGCGCCAGGCGGGACTCGGCGCCGCCCTGACCAGCAACCAGCCGATCGGCGAGGACGGCATCCGGGTGCGCCTGGAAAGCGCGTCGTTCGAGGCGGTGGCGCGTTGGCTGGCGGCAATCAACCAGGGGTCCGGACTTGCCATCGAGACGGCCAGTTTCGACCGGGCACCGGAATCCGGCCGGGTCAATGCGAACCTGACGCTGCGCCAAGGCCTGCCATGAGCCTGGTCGAGCGACGCTGGATGCTCGTCGCGGCGGGCATGCTCGCCCTGCTGGCAGGGCTGGTGGCGAATTTCCCGGCGCGGCTCGCGCTGGCCTGGTTCGCCCCGCCGGAGGTGCGCGCATGGGGCGTGGAAGGCAGCATCTGGCGCGGGCGCGCGGCCGAGCTGGTGGTCCAGCAGAGCGCTATGGGCGCGCTGTCCTGGCAGTCCCGCCCGGCCCGCCTGCTCGCCATGCAGCCCGCCTGGGACCTCGAGCTGCGGCGTCCCGACGGCTACGTGCGGGGGCGCGCGGCTTTCGCCCTGCTCGCCGACCGGCAGGTCATCAACGACCTGGAGGCCTCCCTGGCCCTCGAGACGCTGCCGCCGGCGATCGTGCCGAAGGGCCTGTCGGGCCAGGTCAGGGCGTCGCTGCAACGCCTCGAACTGAGCGGCGGCTGGCCGGCCAGTGTCGCCGGCCGGGCTGCGGTGGCGGAGCTCAAGCTGCCGGGAGTGATCATGCCGCTCGGCCCGTTCAGCTTCCATTTTCCCGACCAGCCGGGCACACCGGTCGGCGAGATCGTGTCCACCGGCGGCCCGCTCGCGGTGGACGGCCGGATCGAGTTGCCGGCACACGGCCAATGGAATTTCAGCGCCGAGCTGGCCCCGGGCGAGAATCCTCCCAAGGAGCTCATCGACGGGCTGGCCTTCGTCGGTGAAGACCTGGGCGGCGGTCGCCGCCGGCTGGTCATGTCGAGCCACCCCTGATCGAGCGACCCCGGTCGAGCCACGCCGCGCGGCGTCACTCCCCTGCCGGGGTTTCCCGGTCCGGCGGCGGGTCGCCTGCGCCCCATTCGCGCCAGCCGGAAAGCTGCGGGAAATAGAGTCCCATCCTGATCGGTCCGGCGTGCCGCGCGGCGAGCATCCGGGCGTAGCGTTCCAGCTGGGCGCGGTAGCGTTCCTGCTCGCGGTCGAGGAAGGCGTCGAGCTCCGCACCCTCGTGGCGGCCGGTTTTGTAGTCGATGATCCACAGTACGCCCGACTCGTCCAGGAAACTGCGGTCCACGATCCCCTGCACCACCCGGCCGTCTAGCCGGCCGCTGATGCGGCGTTCGCTCGAGCTGTCGGCATGCCCGGGATCGAGCAGCCAGCGACCGCGCGCATCGGCCAGCGTGCGCGCCAGCACCGCGCTGCTGCGCGCCAGCGCTGCGTCGAGTTCCGCCCGGCCGAGACCGGCCTCGCTCAGCAAGGCACGCAACAACGGCGTCGCAGCGCGCAGCCGCGCTTCGGGCCAAGCATCCGGCCCCTCCGTCGAAATGACCTGCAGCAGGCGATGCACCGCCACGCCGACCGCCCGGGCTTCCCGGCCAGACCAGTCGTACTCGACCACGGCGCCCGGCGCAGCCGGCTCGGCTTCCGCCGCGGTCCAGTGCACTGCTGCCAGCGGCACCGGCGGCGACCAGTCGGCAGTATACCGCCGCAGCTTGGCGGGCGGCCGGGCAGCGCCCTCGCCGGGCACGTTCCCGACGGGCTCGCGAGCGGCGAGAAAGGCGTCGCCGAGCGCCGGCCACAACCGCTCGAGCAGAGTGCCGCTTCGCGGCCGCGGCGGCTGGCCGCTGTCTGGATCGTCGGGCCGGAGCCGGGCCACCAGGTGCAGGCGCTCGCGCGCCCGCGTGACCGCCACGTACAACAGGCGGTCGAGTTCCAACTGCGCCCGGCGATCGTCCAGCTGGCGCAGCGCGCGATGCAGCGGATCCTGTTCGTCGCCAAAGCGCTCGACCGGCGCCAGGATCAGTTCCGTGCCCTCCTCCCTGACCTGTTCCAGCCAGCGCAGCAGACGCTTCTCGTTGCGGCCGGTGCTGCGATCCAGCCCGGGCAGGATGACGTGATCGAATTCCAGGCCCTTGGCCTTGTGAATGGTGAGCAGCTGCACGGCCGTGCCGGTGATCGCCTCGGGCGCGGCATAAAGGTCGCCGAGCAGCGCCGTCAGTCCCGGCGGGTCGTCCAGGTCGCCGTGCGGCGCGCGTCCGTCAAGGTATTCGAGGAAGGTGCGCGCGTCCGCCAGCTCCGATTCGCGCTCCAGGGTGGCCGGCCCGCCGAGCGCGAGCCAGGCGCCCTCCACCACCCGCCGGAGCGGACGCCGGCCCCGTTCCTCGAGTGCCGGCGCAATCGCCACGACCAGGCGGGCGACGCGCGCCCGCCCGTCCTCGCTCAGTCCGGCCAGCACCTCCGGATCCTGAAGTCTTGCCCAGATTTCGTCGTGCCGCCCGCCCGCCACCGCCAGCAACTCGGCCAGCGGCAGTCCGCACCACGGCGCCCGCAGGATCGCGAGCCATGCGGTGCGGTCCGCCCGATGGCACAGCGCGCGGGTCAGCGCCTCGAGATCCCGGATCGCCGGCACTTCGGCCAGGGGTTCGATCTCCACGGCCTGGAACGGAATGGCCGCCGCCTTGAGGGCCGGCGTGATGTGCGCCAGGTGGCTGCGGCTGCGTACCAGCACGGCGATGCTGGCCGCGGGGGCTGCCTGCCGGATGCCCGCGATGATCCCCGCGACCCGGGCAGCTTCCGTACGCGAATCTCCGGGCGGCGCCGCATGACAGTTGACGGCCGGCCCGGGGAGTGCCGGATGCCAGGCCACCGATGGCGCGAAGGGCACGGCGCCCAGCGACAGGTCCTCCCGCCGGGGAAAAATGTCCGGGAAGCTGGTGGAAACCCAGTCGACCAGCGACGCCTGGCTGCGGAAGTTCACTCCCAGCCGAAGCCGCTGCAGGGTGACCTGGCCGATGCCGGTTCGTTGTGCCCTGAGAAAACGGCCCACGTCCGCCTCGCGGAAGCGGTAGATCGACTGCATGGGGTCGCCGACGCAGAACAGCGTGCGGCCGTCTCCCGGCACCCAGCCTGCGGTGAGCCGCGCCAGCAATTCCACCTGCGCCTGCGAGGTGTCCTGGAACTCGTCCACCAGCAGGTGGCTGATGCGGCAGTCCAGCGCCAGGGCGAGATCGGTAGGCCGGTCGTCCCCGAGAGCGGCGAGCGCAGCCTGGGCGATCCCGACATAATCGCTCTCGCCGCGCCCGGCAAAGTCGACGTCGAGTGCCGCCGCGCAGACCGGCAGCAACGCCAGCAGGTGCTCGAGTATCGCCCATCGCTCCGCGTCGTAGGCCGGCGCGGGCAGCTCCCGGACGCGTTGCAGTCCCGCCGGATCCGCGCCCTCGGCCAGCGCCTGCAGCAGTTCGCGCATCCGTTGCTTCTCTGACTTCGCATCGGGCGGGAAGCCCTGGTGCTTGTTGAGCGTCTTGCGCCACTGGCCCTCTTTCGTGAGCAGCAACTCGGCCACGGCACGCCAGCGCGGCAGGGCCTCGGCACTCGGTGCCGGGAAAGATGTCGCGCCCGCGAACGGTTCGAGCCAGTCGATTTGCGGCGCGCGTGCGGCGGCGCCGGCCGCGAGCTCCGCCAACTCGTCGAGCATCTCGGGCCACAGCTCGGCGTGCACGCGGCGCAGTTCATCCTCGACGAAATTGTGCAACGCCTGGTTGAGCGTCTTGCGCAGCATCGATGGCTGCATGCCCTTGCGCGGCACAATCTTCCCCAGCCAGTGGTCGCGCGCCTTGAGCATGGCGACCAGAAGCGCCTGTGCCTGCCCGAATCGTCCACCCAGGTGCACCAGCAGGGCGGCCGCGTGCGGCGCATGAGCTTCGTCGCCGCCGGCCGCCAGCAGGATGTCGCGGGCCGTCTGTTGGTACACGGGCTCAGCGTTGTCGGTCACCACCGGCGCCGCGCCGAGGCGCGAGGACATCGGCAGTTGCCGGGCGAGCCAGGCGTTCAGCGCGTCGATGGTCTCGATCCGCAGCCGGCGCGGATTGTCCAGCAGGCCCCAGTGCTGCGCACGGTCGCGTGCCAGCACGTCGCGCGCCAGCGACCAGGCCTCCCTGCGATGTGCCTCGGCCGGCGCTTGCAGGGACTCGCCGAGCTGCAGCGCATCGAGAATGCGCGAGCGCATTTCGCCCGCGGCCTTGCGCGTGAACGTGATGGCAACGATCTCCTCCGGGCGCTCGACCACCGCGAGCAGCCGCAGGAAGCGACGTGTCAGCAGTTCCGTCTTGCCGGAGCCGGCCGGCGCCTGGACGATGAAGCTCCGCGCCGGGTCCAGCGCGGCCTCGCGAACAGCCTGGTCTTCGGGCCGGCGCTCAGTCATCACCGAGCGCTCCCTCGCGCAGCAGTTGGTCCCGCCGGCACAACGTGGCCAGGTGGCACCAGGCGCAGGTACCGCCCTCGCCCCTGGGCTCGAGCGGATCGACGCGCGCATAGCCTGCAGCGAAGGCGTGCGCCAGCGCTTCGAGTACCTGCTGCCAGGCGTCGATCAGGGCGCGCCATTCGTCGGCCGCGGGGGGCTTCAACTTTGGCAGCGCCGCGCCGAACACCTGGTCGGAGCGCGCCAGCCCGGCCAGCCCGACCGCGCCGGGGCGCAGCGACGCGTACGCCAGCCCGGCCAACTCGTGCTGGAAGGCGATGGCGTAAAGCGGCATCTGCGGCTCGGCCGGGCGCTCGCCCTGCCAGTCACCGGGGCTGGCCACGCCGGTCTTGTAGTCGATGATCACCACGCCGTGCGTTGTCCGGTCGATCCGGTCGACCTGCCCGTTGATGCGCAGCGGTCCGATTTCGATCGCCACGCGTTCCTCACGCTGCAGCACTTCGAAGGGGGGCCGCAACAGCTCTACCTCGAGCAACTCGCTGATTCTGCGGACGGCCTCGGCGAGTTCGATGCCCACGAGACCCGGCGGCAATCCGGCCAACGCGGTGCTTGCCGCGCGCTCGACGGCGGCCCTGACCCGCGCCATTCTTGCCGGCGGGTCGAGCGAGGCCAGGCCGGCCTGGTCCCGCAGTTCGCCCCACAGGAAGCGCAGTGCTTCATGCATGAAACTGCCGCGCGTCAGGCCGTCGATGCCGGCTTCAGGCCGCGCCAGCTCATGCGCGGCGAGGCGATGCATCGCGAAAGCCCGGAAGGGACATGCCGACTGGGCCGCCAGCAAGCCGGTGCCGCCGCCGACCTCACCCCTGACAGGCGGCCCCGTGTCGTCCGGCCGCGACTCCAGGCGCCGCGTCGCAAAGGCCCGCGCGGCCGCGCCCACCCGCGTGAAATCGTCGCTGTCCGTCGCGGCCGGCAGCGCAGCGATGATCGGGCTCGGCCGCAGCGGCTCGTCCTGGCGTGTTGCAGGGTGACTGAATCGCACCTCGCGCGCCGCCCCTGACAAGCGGGTCACCATGCGTCGGGCCAATGCCAGCTCGGTGTCCGGGCAGGCACGCGGCATGCCGAGTTCCCGCTGCAGGGCCGCCGGCAGCAACGCGCAGGGCCGCAGCGGGGCCGGCAGGGCGCCGTCATGCATCCCCGTGACCCACAGGCCGTCGAATTCCAGTCCGGCGGTCTCCAGCAGGCCGAGGACCTGCACCGGCACTTCGGGCGTCTCGGGCTGGAAACGCCGCTCTACGCCCATGCGCCGCACCTTCGCCAGCGCGTCGGCGAAGGTCAGCGGCCCGGCAACGACATCGAGTCGCGAGAAATCCTCCAGCAGTTCGCTCCAGGCCTGCACCGTCTGCCAGGCTTCGCTGTCGAGGGGCGTATCGCCCGGCCAGCCGAGCCGGGCCAATGCGCGCGTCATGGCCGCTGCCCAGTCCGAGGGCCGCTGCCGGCGCGGCCCGCGCCGGACTTCCTCGAGACAGGCGCCAATGCCGTCCGCGAACTGCGGGCATTCCGGGGCGCCGGCCCGCCCGGCCAGCCAGCCTGGCAGCGCTGCGATCGGAATGCGGTCCGGCGCATGGCCGCGCAGCCAGGCCTCGAGGCGCGCGCGGTGGCCGGCCTCCGCGGCGGCCCCGCCGAAAAACGGCGAGCGCAGCAGTCGGCTCGCCTCAGCCGTCTCGATGCCGTCCCGGCTCGTCGACCCGAGCGCCAGCAGGGCTGCCGCCACGATCGGCGCGTCCGCCAGCGGTCGACCGAGCGACAGGTTCCACGGCCGGGGCACATCGCTCCGCCCCGGCAGCAGCCGCGCGGGCACCAGGGCCTCGTCCAGCAAGTCTTCCAGCAGGGACGCCTGGGCATCGAGATCCGGCACGACGATTCCCAGGCGCGCGCCGGGGTCCTGCTCGAGGCGTCGCCGCGCCCAGGCCGCCGCCGCCGCCAGCTCCCGCCGGCTGTCCGGGTACGCGGCGCGCGTCGGCGCGGCCGCATGGTGGGGCGGCGCAGCCAGCTTCGCACGCCGCCCGAGCGAGCGGATCAACAGCGCCTGCGCAGGATGCAGCGCGTCGAAGCCGGCAAAGAAAACGTCGGGCCCGCTCCGGTCCTGCAAGGCCGTGGCAAGGACGGCCGGCAGGCCGGCCCGGTCGATGCAGTCCAGCGCTTGCAACCGGCCACGGTAACGGCCGGCGAGGCGCAGGAACACGCCGCAATCCTCACCGGCGCGCTTCTGCAGCTCCGGCCACGGGAGCCGCCATTCCTGCACCAGGCGCCAGGCGTCGCGAAACCCGTCCACGGCGCCGCCTGCCATCAGCAGCGTCCCGGCGACCGGGTCGGCATGGAAGGCCTCCTCCCACAAGGCTGCCGACTGCCAGTCGTCCAGGCAGGGCTGCGGCGTAGCCAGCGCCCCGAAGTCGCGCAAGTCAGCGTAGGTCGATTGCAGCCAGGCGGACCACGGCACCACGGCCGGCGTGTCCCAGCCCGGCTCGCGCATGGCCCGCGCGTGCTCGGCCTGCAGCCGGCGCGCCAGGCGCCGCGTGGCGGTCACGATCAGCGCGCCACTCGCGAGCGCCTCGGCAAGCGCCTTGGCCGGGACTCGCTCGACGGCCTCTGTGCCGGCTAATATTTCCGCAAAATCCGTCAATTAAGAGATATACCTGATGTCAGTTCGTAAATTACGACCCGGCCATTCAGCCGGACTGGCGGAGGCGGCTGATGTCTGCCGCGAAGGCGCGCAGGTCCGCGCGCTGCATGAATTCGGGCCAGTCGGCCGATAACTTGCGGCCCCAGTTCGGGTACTCGGTGTGCGTCCCCGGCACGTTAACCGGGGTCTCCATGCTGAGCCAGTCTTCCGGCTGGAGCATCAGCACCGCGGCCGGCGCCATGGCGAGAAATCGCTGCACTTCGCATGTCGGCGGCAGGTTCGTCGCCACGGCCTGCAGCCCCGCATCACGCAGGGCGGCAAGCAGCGCTTCGCGCGCATCCTGCCTTGCGCGACGCTGTTCCTCGGCAAGCCCGGGTTCCGGATACAGCGCCAGCCGTTGCCGCAGCTCGATGTCCGTGCCCGCCCAGAAACTGGCCAGCGTGGGCAGGTCATGCGTGCTCGGTGTCACCAGGGCCTCGCGCGGGTAGTCCGCGGGCGCACGGAAGCGGCCATCGGCCTCGCGCTCGAACAGCAGCACGCGATAACTGTACAGCCCGTGCGCGCTCATGGCCGTGCGCACCTCCGGCGGCACCGTGCCCAGGTCCTCGCCGACCACCAGGCACCGCCGGCGCTGGCTTTCCAGGGCGACAATGCCCATGAACTCGTCGAGGCGGTAATGAACATAGCCGCCGGCCGACGAGGGCATGCCGCGCGGCACCCACCACAGCCGCATCAGCATCATCACGTGATCGATGCGCAGCGCCCCGTCTTGCCCCATATTGGCGCGCAGCAGGCGGATGAAGGGCGCATAGGCCCGCTCCCTGAGGGCGTCCGGATCGAACGGCGGAATGCCCCAGTCCTGTCCCTGCAGTGCCAGCGGGTCCGGTGGAGCGCCGACCGTTGCCCCCCGAGCGTAGAGCTCGCGCGCGGTCCATGTTTCGGCGCCGCCGCCGTTGGGGCCGACAGCGAGATCCCGGTAGAGGCCGAGCCGCAGGCCCGCCGCGCGGGCGCATTGCTCCGCGGCCGCCAGCTGGCTGGCGGCGGTCCACTGCAGCCAGCAGTGAAAATCCACGGCGGCCGGCTCGACCTCGGCAAAGGCCTGCACGGCGGGCTCGCCGGGCCGCTGGTACCCGGCCGGCCACTCGGGCCAGCCGCCGCGCTCGCCGCGGGCGACAAATTGTTCGTGCAGCGCATGAAACACGGCAAATCTTTCCAGGACCTGGCCGTGTTTCTTCAGAAATTCATTGAAGTCGTGCCGGCGTGCGGTCGAGGCACGGGTGGCAAACTCGGAATGCAGGGTCCGCAGTACTTCCAGCTTGCAGGCCGTCACGCCGGGATAGTCCACGAAGGGCGCGGCCCGGAGCGCCTCGAGCCGTGCCTGGAACTCCGGCGTGCCGACCAGTCGCTGCGCCTCCACGGAGTCCCGGAACTCGGGTATGGCTTCGGGATCGATGTACAGCGCGTTGAGGAAATAGCGGCTGGAAGGACTGTAGGGCGCGCACAGCGCCGGGTCGGCGGGAAAAAGGGCATGCAGCGGGTTCAGCCCGATCAAGTCGGCCCCGAGCCCCCCCGCTGCCGCGGCGAATCCGGCCAGGTCGGTAAAATCGCCGATGCCCCAGTTGCGCCCGGAACGCAGGGCGTACAGCTGCACCGCCAGCCCCCACGGCCGTCCGCCGTCGCGGATGACGATCGGTTCGAAGCAGCGCTCCGGCGCCACGATGAGGCGGGTGTTGCCGAGCGGCTGTCCGTCGGGCTTTTCCAGCCACAGGCGGTGGTAGCCGGCGGGCAGCTGCGGCAGTTCGAGCGCGAGCCGCACGTACCAGAGCGCCCCGATGCCGCGTTCCTCGAGCACGGGCAGCGCTGCCGGCACGATCTCTCCGTCGAGCGTGTCGCCCGACTCCGTCGTCACCCGCCAGCGGATCGCCGGCAACAGCGGCGCCAGCACTGTGAACGGCACTGTGCGTGAGCCGCGCAGCACCTCCACCGGCCCGAGCACGCGGATCCAGTCGCGCGTCTCGAGGGCCTCGGCTTCGCGCACGAGCGCTGCCGGATTGTCGACCGTGTGTCCGAGCGCCGCCAGCAGCCCGAGCAGCGACGACTCGCCCAGCTCATGCGTTTCGCCGCGGTAGTCGGTGAAGCTGCCTGCAATGCCCCTGAGCCGCCTCAGGCGGTCCAGGAGCTCGCCCCTGTCAGCCATGGTCCACCAGCAGCGCCAGTGAACGGTCCGCAAGCAGGTAGCCGTGGCCCTGGCGATAGCCTTCGGCGGGCACGGTGAGCGCCTCCTGGCTGGTATCCAGCACGACCTCCCAGACGGCGTTGCTGAGTGGCGCCGGAAGGGTGAACTCGACTGCTTCGGGCGCGGCGTTGAACAACACCAGGAAGCTGTCGCCCACGTCAGGCATCAGCTGGGTCGGCGGCAGGCCGGTGCTGTCCAGCAGCATGGCGAAGGCCTGCCGGCCGGGGTCGACCCAGTCCGGCTCGGCAAGCTCCTGGCCGTCGCTGCTGAGCCAGACGACGTCCTTGAAACGACCGGCCTCACGTTGTACGCCGGCCAGGAAGCCCTGGCGCCGGAACACCGCGTTGTCGGCACGAATCCTCAGCAGGTGCCGCACGAACTCGAGCAAAGCCGAATTGCTGCGCGCCAGGCGCCAGTCGACCCAGGACGTCTCGTTATCCTGGCAATAGGCATTGTTGTTGCCGCGCTGCGTCCGGCCGAACTCGTCGCCGGCCTGCAGCATCGGCACGCCCTGCGACAGCAGCAACGTCGCCAGCAGGTTGCGCTGCTGCCGATAGCGCAATGCGACGACCTTGCGATCCTCGGTGGTGCCCTCCACGCCGTTGTTCCACGACACGGCATGATGGTCACCGTCCTGGCCGTTCTCGCCGTTGGCCTCGTTGTGCCTGACCGCGTAGCTTACGGTATCGCGTAGCGTGAAACCGTCGTGGCAGGCGACGAAATTGACACTTTCCGGCGGCCCGCGGCCACCCGAGGCGAACAGGTCGCTGGAGCCGGCCAGCCGTTCCGCCAGCTGCGGCACGACGCCCGGATCCCCGCGCCAGTAGCTGCGCACGGTGTCGCGGAAGCGGTCGTTCCACTCGGCCCATTCCGGCGGGAAACTGCCCAGCCGGTAGCCGTCGGGGCCGAGGTCCCACGGCTCCGCGATGAGCTTCACGCCCGCCAGCAGCGGGTCCTCACGAATGGCGGTGAAGAAGCGGCCGTCGCGATGGAAGGTCTCGCCTTCCCTGCCCAGCGTGGTCGCGAGGTCGAAGCGGAAGCCGTCCACGTGCATCTCGGCCACCCAGTAGCGCAGGCAGTCGATGACCAGGCGCAGCACCGCCGGATGGTCCATGTTCAGGGTGTTGCCGCAGCCCGTCCAGTTCAGGTAGTGACGCAGGTCGTCCGGCACCAGGCGGTAGTAGCTCAGGTTGTCGATGCCGCGCATGGACAGGGTCGGGCCGCCGTCGCCGCCCTCCGCCGTATGGTTGAACACGACGTCGATGATCACCTCGAGACCGGCGCCGTGCATGGCCCGCACCATTTCGCGGAACTCGCGCAGCGGGTCCGCCAGTGCGTAGCCGGCGTGCGGCGCGAAAAAAGCCAGCGTGTTGTAGCCCCAGTAGTTGCTCAGTCCACGCGCATGCAGGTGAGGCTCGGTGACGAACTGCTGTACCGGCATCAGTTCGACGGCAGTGACGCCGAGGCCGACCAGGTAGTCGAGCACCGCGGGCTGGGCCAGCCCGAGCCAGGTGCCGCGCAGGTGCGGCGGCACGCCGGGATGCAGGCGCGTGAAGCCCCTGGTGTGCAGTTCGTAGATGACGCTCCGGTCCATGGGCGTGCGCGGCGGCAGGTCGCCGCGCCAGTCGAAGGCGTGCGCGTCCACGACCCGGGCCTTGGGCACCCGGCCCGCGCTGTCGCTGATGTCCTGGCGCCACGCTTCGGCGGCGCCGCGGCTGAAGCCGTAGATCTCGTCGCCGTAGCGCAACTCGCCCACCAGGGCGCGTGCGTAGGGGTCGAGCACGAGCTTGTGCTTGTTGAAGCGATGGCCCTGGCGCGGCGCATAGCGGCCGTGCACCCGGTAACCGTAGACGAGGCCCGGGCCTGCGCCCGGCAGGAAGCCGTGCCAGGTGTCGCCGCTGCGTTGCGCCAGCGGCAGGCGCGCCAGCTCGCGCTGCCCGAGGGCGTCGAACAGGCACAGGTCGACGGCTTCGGCGTGTGCCGAGAACAGCGCGAAGTTCACGCCGTCGCCCGTCCAGGTCGCGCCCAGCGGCGTGGCCCGTCCCGCCAGCATGGCGGGCGCACTCCTCAGCATCGGGCTCACGCCTCCGGCACCAGGTAGAGCACGGCCAGCGGCGGCAGCGTCAGCTCCACTGACTGGCCGCGCCCGTGGCTCGGAACTGCGCCCACCTCGACCCGGCCCTGGTTGCCGGCGTTGCTGCCGCCGTACAGGGCTGAGTCGGTGTTCAGCACCTCGCGATAAGCTCCAACGCGCGGCACGCCGAGCCGGTAGCCGTGCTGCACCACCGGCGTGAAGTTGCACACGCAGAGCACATGGCGTGCGCGCGCCGCGTCATGCCTCAGGAACGCCAGCACCCCGTGGTCGGCGTCGCTGTAATCGATCCACTCGAAGCCGTCCGGGCTATGGTCGGCCTCCCAGAAGGCAGCCTGATCTCGATAGATGCGGTTGAGATCACGCACCAGCTCGTGCACGCCACGGTGTGACGGCTCATCGAGCAGGCCCCAGGCCAGCTCGGCATCGTGGTTCCATTCCGCGGGCTGCGCCAGTTCGGCGCCCATGAACAACAGCTTCTTGCCCGGATGGGCGTACATGAAGGCCAGGTACAGGCGCAGGTTGGCCAGCTTCTGCCAGTCGTCGCCGGGCATCTTGTTTAGCAGCGAACCCTTGCCGTGCACGACTTCGTCGTGTGAGAGCGGCAGCACGAAGTTCTCGTCCCAGGCGTAGATGAGCCCGAAGGTGAGGTCGCCGTGGTGGAAGCGCCGGTGTACCGGGTCCCTGGCCATGTATTTCAGGGTGTCGTGCATCCAGCCCATGTTCCACTTGAAGCCGAAGCCGAGGCCGCCGTCGTAGGTCGGCCGCGACACGCCAGGCCAGGCGGTGGACTCTTCGGCGATGGTCAGCACGCCCGGGTGCTCGGCGTGGATGACCTCGTTGAAGCGCTTGATGAAATCGATGGCCTCGAGGTTCTGGTTACCGCCGAACATGTTGGGCAGCCACTGGCCGGCCTGCCGGGAGTAATCCAGGTACAGCATCGACGCGACGGCGTCGACGCGCAGGCCATCGACGTGGAACTGCTCGACCCAGTACATGGCGCTGGACACCAGGAAATCCTTCACCCAGGCGCTGCCGAAATCGTACACGTGGGTATCCCAGTCCGGATGCCAGCCGCGCCGCGGGTCGTGGTGCTCGTACAGCGGCGTGCCGTCGAAGCGCCCGAGGCCGTGCGGATCGGCGGGAAAATGCCCGGGCACCCAGTCGAGAATGACGCCGATGCCCGCCGCATGCAGGCGGTCCACCAGGAATCGCAGGTCGTCCGGCGGCCCGAAGCGACTGGACGCCGCGAACATGCCGGTCGGCTGATAGCCCCAGGAAGCGGCAAAGGGATGCTCTGCCAGCGGCATGAACTCGACATGCGTGAAGCCCGTGTCCCGCAGGTAGGGCACCAGTTCGTCGGCCAGCTCGCGATAGGACAGCGGCCGGCCGTCGCGGCGGCGCCAGGAGCCGGCATGCAGTTCGTAGATGGCCAGCGGCTGATTGTTGCGATAGCCGGCCTCGCGGCGTGCGTTGATCCAGTCCGCATCACTCCAGCTGTGCCCGGCGGGCGCCGCGACGATCGATGCGTTGCCCGGGGGCTGCTCGTGGTAGACGCCGAAAGGATCGGCCTTCAACGGCAGCAGGCGACCGTCCGGACCCTTGATCTCGTACTTGTAGAGCGTCCCCGGCCTGAGCCCGGGGACGAACAGCCGCCAGTCACCCTCGTAAGAACTCTGCATGGGATGGCGGCGCCCATCCCAGTCGTTGAAATCGCCGACCACGCTGACGCTGCGCGCCGCCGGCGCGTGGACCATGAAACGCACCCCCTCGACGGCCCTGCCGCTGTCGCTCTCCAGCGTCTCGGCATGCGCGCCGAACCAGCGATACAGCCGGTTGCGGTCCTCTGACCCCCGGGCGAACACCGCGCGGCGGAACTGGTAGGGATCGTCGTCCTCGAGCACGCGCGCGCCGACGCCGAGGCGCAGCCGATAGGCGAACGCATGGCGGCGGCGCGGCAATCGCTTGATGAACAGGTCGCCGTCACCGACTCGGTCGAGGCGGCCCAGGTTGTGACGTGCCTCGAGGTCGATGAGTTCGACCCAGTCGACCGCCGGCCGCCAGGCCCTGAGTACCATTCCCTTGCCATCCGGCGATTCGTGCAGGCCAAGGAACTGGAACGGCACCGCGCAGCGTGCCTGGTGCAGCTCGCTCAACAGGTGGATCGTGGCCGCATCTTCCATGGGCTAGCCGATCGGCCCCGACTCCCAGATACGCCGCGCGTACTCATCGATGGCGCGGTCGCTCGAGAAGCGCCCCATTGCGGAGATGTTGATGGCGGCCTTGCGCATCCAGCCGTCGGTGTCGCGGTACTCCCCATCGACGCGCTCCTGGGTGTCCACGTAGTGCTCGTAATCCGCCAGGCACAGGAAATGCTCGCCGTCCTCGATCAGCGCGTCCACCACGGGCGCAAAACGACGCAGCTCGGCCGGGCAGAAGAAACCGTCGCGGACCTGGCGCAGCACCTCGCCGAGCTCGGCATTGTTGCGCGCCAGCTCGATCGGGTAGTAGCCGTGCGCGCGACGCGCAGCCACCTCGTCCGCGGTGAGCCCGAAAATGAAGATGTTCTCCTCCCCGACCGCGTCGCGAATCTCGATATTGGCGCCATCGAGAGTGCCTATGGTAAGCGCGCCGTTCATCGCGAATTTCATGTTCCCCGTGCCCGAGGCTTCCATGCCGGCCGTGGAGATCTGCTCGGACAGATCGGCGGCGGGGATGATGAGCTCGGCGGCGGAGACGCTGTAGTTGGGCAGGAACACGACCTTCAGCCGGTCGCCCACCGCCCAGTCGCCGTTGACGGTCTCGGCGACGTTGTTGATCAGCTGGATGATGCGCTTG
>DAOMOU010000009.1:0-20959 GCA_035444525.1 Gammaproteobacteria bacterium
CAAGCTTCGCAGTGAACTGTCTCCGGACCAGTTCAACACCTACGTGGCGCCGCTCCAGGCGGTCCGCGAGGGAGAAGCCCTGCGCCTGCTCGCCCCGAACCCCTACGTCGTGTCGTGGCTGCGCCAGAATTGCCTGGCGCGGATCAGGGAACTGACCGCCGACGAGGCGAGCGGCAGGGGCCCGGTCGAGGTATCGATCGATGTCGGCACAAGGGCCCCGGACATGCCGGCGGGTGCCGCCGCGCCACGCGAGTCCGCGGCGCCGACGCCGGCGGGCCCCACTGTGCCGCGCGGCGAATTCGTCACCGGCGCCCGCCTGAACCCGGATTTCACCTTCGAGAGCTTCGTCGAGGGCAAGAGCAACCAGCTGGCACGCGCCGGCGCGTTCCAGGTCGCGGCGAACCCCGGCGGCTCATACAACCCGCTGTTCCTGTACGGCGGCGTCGGCCTCGGCAAGACGCACCTCATGCATGCCATCGGCAACGCCATCCTGCAGCGCAACCCGGGCGCAAGGGTCGCCTACGTGCACTCCGAGCGCTTCGTCAGCGACATGGTGCGGGCGCTGCAGAACAACCGCATCGACGAGTTCAAGCGCAGCTATCGCTCGCTGAACGCGCTGCTGATCGACGACATCCAGTTTTTCGCCGGCAAGGAACGCTCACAGGAAGAGTTCTTCCACACTTTCAACGCGCTGTTCGAGGAACGACAGCAGATCGTGCTGTCGTGCGACCGGTATCCGAAGGAAGTCGACGGCCTCGAAGATCGGCTCAAGACCCGCTTTGGCTGGGGCCTGACGGTCGCCATCGAGGCGCCCGAGCTCGAAACCAGCGTCGCGATCCTGATGAAGAAGGCCAGTTTCGAAGGAGTAACGCTGCCGTCCGAGGTGGCCTTCCTGATCGCCAAGCGAATTCGCTCCAACGTGCGTGAGCTGGAGGGCGCCTTGCGCCGGGTGATCGCCACGTCCAGGTTCCTCGACCGCGAGATCACCATGGACTTTGCCAAGAAGGCGCTCGGCGACCTGTTGTCCCTGCAGGACCGGCTGGTGACCATCGACAACATCCAGAAGACCGTCGCCCAGTACTACAAGATTCGCGTCGCCGACCTGATGTCGAAACGGCGCAACCGTGCCGTGGCGCGACCGCGGCAGATCGCCATGTGCCTGGCGAAGGAATTGACGGAGCGCAGCTATCCAGAGATCGGCGATGCCTTCGGCGGCAAGGACCATACCACGGTGCTGCATGCCTGCAAACGCATCAAGGAACTGCGCGAAACCGACATGCGGGTCCGTGAGGATTACGCAAACCTGTTGAGAACACTGACGGCATGATGTGGAAAAGTTGTGGATAAACTCCTGGGCCAAAACTGTCCACAGGGCATCCACAGCATCCCGAGGCCCTTCGCAGGCATGCGACCACAGGGATTACCAATGCGCAAGTATATGATTTATAAATACTAATGCAGTTTATCCACAGATGCGTTGCGGACTATTAGTAACAACAACAGATTTCTATATATCTACTCTCATTAGTTAACAGGTGGCACGATGAAGTTCAGCGCTCCGAGAGAAGCTCTCCTCGAACCCCTCCAGGCCGTCATCGGCGTGGTGGAACGACGCCAGACCATGCCGGTGCTGGCCAACGTGCTGTTGATCGCGGGCGAGAAGACGGGTTTGTCGGTGACGGCCACGGATCTGGAGGTCGAATTGGTGGCCACGGTCGACGTACAGGTCGAGAAGGGTGGCGAGATCACCGTGCCCGGCCGCAAGCTGCTGGATATCTGCCGGGCGCTGCCGGATGGCGCTGCGGTCAGTTTCAGCCTGTCGGGCGACAAGGTCACGGTGCGCTCCGGTCGCAGCCGTTTCACGCTGTCCACTTTGCCGGCGAGCGAATTTCCCACCGTCGAGGACATTCGCGCCCAGCAGGCGATCCGCCTGCCGCAAGGCCAGCTGCGACGCCTGATCGAGAAGACCCAGTTTTCCATGGCCAACCAGGACGTGCGGTATTACCTCAACGGGATGTTGCTGGAAGTGGCCGGCCCGCTGATCCGCAGTGTCGCGACTGACGGCCATCGCCTGGCGCTGTGCGAGCTGTCGCTGGACAAGGCGGACTCGAGCCCGCAGCAGGTCATCCTGCCGCGCAAGGGTGTGCTGGAGCTGCAGCGCTTGATCGGCGAGGGCGGCGATTGCAGCCTGGAGATCGGCACCAATCACCTGCGGGTGACGCTGGACGGCATTCGGCTGACCTCGAAGCTGATCGACGGCCGTTTCCCGGACTACGACCGGGTGATTCCCAAGGAAAGCGACGCGCCCATGCTGGCGGACCGGGTGGAACTGGCGGACGGCCTGAACCGGATCAGGATCCTGGCGAACGAGAAGTACAAGGGTGTGCGGGTGACGCTCAAACCGGGCAGCGTGACCGTACAGGCCCACAATCCCGAGCAGGAGGAAGCCGAGGAGGAAATCGAGGTGCAGTACGACGGCGCCGAGATGGAGATCGGTTTCAACGTGGAATACCTGATCGCGGCACTGCGCGCGCTGGACGACGACAAAGTGCGACTGGAGTTCCGGGATGCCGCCAGCAGCTGCCTGATCCAGGATCCGGAGCGCAGGGACTGCAAGTACGTCGTGATGCCGATGCGGCTGTAGCGCCTCGCATGGGACTGAGAAGCCTGGCGGTCACGGGGCTTCGCTGTTTCGAGAGTGCGACGCTGGAGCCGGCACCCGGATTGAATCTCGTGACCGGCATGAACGCCTCGGGCAAGACCAGCTTGCTCGAGGCGATTTTTCTGCTGGGGCGGGGCCGGTCGTTCCGGGCCGCACGGCGGGAGGCCGTCATCCGGGAGGGCGCTGAGCAGCTGCGGGTGGTGGCCCGGCTGGCGGACGGGCGCATGCTGGGAATTGAGGCCGGGCGGGGCTCGTGGGCGGCGAGAATCGCCGGCGAGCCGCTCGGCCAGTTGGCCGAACTGGCGGCCCTGCTGCCGGTCCAGTTGATGGATCCGGAGGTGCACCGCCTGGTGCAGGAAGGCCCCGGGGAGCGTCGGCGGTACCTCGACTGGGCGACGTTTCACGTGAAACATGCCTTCCTCGAGACCTGGCGCGACTACCAGCGCGCGCTGCGCCAGCGAAATGCCGCGCTGAAATCCCGTGAGCCGGACCGTTCGCTTGTCGCCTGGGAGCATGCGCTGGCTGAGTCTGGCCGGCGGCTGGATGTGTTCCGGGAAGAGACGGTGGCGGCCTTGCAGGGCCCGGTCGGGGATACGGCCCAGCGATTGCTGGGCGCGGAGCTGCGCCTGGAATACCGGGCCGGGCAACCGGCAGGCCAGGACCTGGCCGAGGCGCTGGCGGCGCACCGGGAGCGTGACCGCCGGGTCGGCATGACTCAGATCGGGCCGCATCGCGCCGACCTGGCCCTGGTTCTCGACCAACACAAGGCGAGAGGCTGGGTCTCCCGCGGACAGCAGAAGCTGGTGGCCGCGTCCATGGTGCTGGGGCAGGCGCGGCTGCTGGCGCCGTTCTGGGAGGAACGCGGCGTGCTGTTGGTCGACGACCCAGCGGCGGAGCTTGATGTCGAGCGCTGCGAGCGGCTGCTGTCCGAGGTGGGTGGCCTGCCGTTCCAGGTCTTCCTTACGGGGCTCGACGCCCGGGACCTGCCGGGATTGCCCGCCGCGCGGAGGTTCCACGTGGAACAAGGAAAGATCGTTCCGGTGGTATAATTTGCGGGTTTATTTCCCGGCTACAGCGGACCGCAGAAACCATGACCGATTCCCCCACCTACGACTCAAGAAACATCAAGGTTCTCAAGGGCTTGGATGCGGTTCGCAAGCGTCCCGGCATGTACATCGGCGACACCGATGACGGCACCGGCCTGCACCACATGGTGTTCGAGGTCGTGGACAACTCCATTGACGAGGCCTTGGCGGGCTATTGCTCCACCATCACCGTCATCATCCACGCCGACGAGTCGGTGACGGTGGCGGACGACGGCCGCGGCATCCCGGTCGACATGCATCCCGAGGAGAAGTGCTCCGCCGCCCAGGTGATCATGACGGTGCTGCACGCCGGCGGGAAGTTCGACGACAATTCCTACAAGGTGTCTGGCGGGCTCCACGGCGTCGGCGTGTCCGTGGTGAACGCCCTGTCGGAGCACCTGGATCTCACCATTCATCGCGACGGCAAGGTGCATCGCCAGGAATACCAGCTCGGCAAGCCGCTGTACGATTTGAAGGTGCTCGACGATACGACGCGGACCGGCACGGTGATCCGCTTCAAGCCGAGCGCCGAGGTGTTCAGTAACATCGATTTCCACTACGACATCCTCGCCAAGCGGCTGCGCGAGCTGTCCTTCCTGAATTCCGGCGTGCGCATCGTGCTGCAGGACGAGCGGGACGGCCAGGAAGACGTGTTCGAGTACGAGGGCGGCATTCGCGCCTTCGTCGAGCACCTCAACCGCAACAAGACGCCGGTGCACCCGTCGGTGTTCTATTTCCAGAACGAGCGCGACGGCATCCAGGTCGAGGTGGCCATGCAGTGGAACGACTCCTACCAGGAGAGCATGTTCTGCTTCACCAACACCATCCCGCAGCGCGACGGTGGCACCCACCTGGCCGGCTTTCGCAGCGCCCTGACGCGCACGCTCAACGGCTACATCGAGCGGGAGAACGTCGCCCGCAAGGAAAAGGTCAGCACCACCGGCGACGACGCCCGCGAGGGACTGACCGCGGTCTTGTCGGTGAAGGTGCCCGATCCGAAGTTCTCCTCGCAGACCAAGGACAAGCTGGTCTCGTCCGAGGTGAAAAGCGCGGTCGAGTCGCTCATGGCCGAGAAGCTCGAGGAATTCCTGCTCGAGAAGCCGGCCGACGCCAAGGCGATCGTCGGCAAGCTGATCGATGCCGCACGGGCGCGCGAGGCCGCCCGCAAGGCGCGCGAGATGACCCGGCGCAAGGGCGCGCTGGACATCGCCGGCCTGCCCGGCAAGCTGGCGGATTGCCAGGAGAAGGACCCGGCGCTCTCGGAGCTGTTCCTGGTCGAGGGCGACTCGGCCGGCGGCTCCGCCAAGCAGGGCCGCGACCGGCGCACGCAGGCGATCCTGCCGCTGAAGGGCAAGATCCTGAACGTCGAGAAAGCCCGCTTCGACAAGATGCTGTCCTCGGCCGAGGTCGGCACCTTGATCACCGCGCTGGGCTGCGGCATCGGGCGCGAAGAGTTCAACATCGACAAGCTGCGCTACCACCGCATCATCATCATGACCGACGCCGACGTCGACGGCTCGCACATCCGCACGCTGCTCTTGACCTTCTTCTACCGCCAGATGCCGGAGCTGATCGAGCGCGGCCACATCTACATCGCGCAGCCGCCGCTGTACAAGATCAAGAAGGGCAAGCAGGAGCATTATGTAAAAGATGATGCGGAGCTGCTCGCCTACCTGTCCAGCATGGCGCTGGACGAGGCCGCGCTGTACCTGGCGCCGGGCGCGCCGCCGCTCCAGGGACCGGGCCTCGAGAGCCTGATGAAGAAATATACCGAGGTGATGGCCATCATCCACCGCCTCGGTCGCCGTTACGACGAGCGGGTGCTCGAGCAATTGCTCTACAGTGCGCCGCTCACGGCCGCCGAGCTGGACGACCTGGGCCGGGTCGATGCCTGGATGACCACGCTGGCGCGGCGGCTGGCCGGTCCGGCCGACGCGCCGCGCTACGAGTTGTCGCTGGTGCACGAGGCGGACCGGCCGGGCTGGGAGATCCAGGTGCGGCGCCGCCACCATGGCGTGGACACGGTGCGCCAGCTGCAACGCGATTTCTTCGAGTCCGCGGAATACCGGCGCATCGCCGGCCTCGGTTCGGAGCTGGCCGACCTGGTCGGCGAGGGCGCGTACGTCATGCGCGGCGACAAGCGCCAGCCGGTCGCCAGCTTCCGCGAGGCGGTCGAATGGCTGATGGCGGAGGCGCGCAAGGGCCAGGCGATCCAGCGCTACAAGGGCCTTGGCGAAATGAATCCCGACCAGCTCTGGGACACCACCGTGAATCCGGAGACCCGCCGTCTCATGCAGGTGCGCATCGAGGACGCGGTGGCCGCGGACGACATCTTCACGACCTTGATGGGCGACCAGGTCGAACCGCGTCGCGAGTTCATCGAGAAGAATGCCTTGACGGTCTCAAACCTGGACGTTTGACGAAGATAGGCGCATTTTCACCCTTTATCGGGGCGAGGTAGCCGCCGTTCCAGAGGCTCGGCGGTCGCGTCAGGATCCGCCGGCAACCCCCCGATGCGGACTGATGCGCTCGATGGCGGCTGCGATCCACTCGCGACCACGGGCAGTGATTTCCTCGTTGCTGAGCTCGCCGGTCTCGATCGGCGCGCCGATCACCACCTTGATGACGCCCGCACGTTTCAGGAAGCTGCGCCGTGGCCAGAAGTCGCCGGCGTTGTGCGCGACCGGCAGGATCGGCCGACCTGCTGACTTGGCGAGGGCCGCACCGCTGATGCCGAAGCGCCGTTCCTGGCCCGGCAGCACGCGGGTACCCTCCGGGTAGATCACCACGAACAGGCCGTTGGCCAGGCGCTCGCGGCCTTGCGACATCACTTGCTTCACCGCGGTCCGCCCGGCCTTGCGATTGATGGCTATGGGCTTGAGCAATGCCAGGCCCCAGCCGAAGAACGGCAGCCACATCAGTTCGCGTTTCACCACCCAGGTTTGCGGCGGAAACAGTACGGCGCCGGCCATGGTTTCCCACACCGACTCGTGTTTCCAGTAGAGCACGCAGGGCGACTGCGGGATGTTCTCCAGGCCCTCGACCTCGAAACGCAGGCCGCACAACCTGTCCAGCAACCAGAGGTTGGCGCGCGCCCAGCCGACCGCGCTGCGGTAGTACACCCGGTGGCCGAACGGGGCCAGCAGCAGCACGCCGGTCGCGTACACCGGCACCGACAGGAACAGGAACGCCGTGAACAGCAGCGACCGCAGCCAGATCACCGGCGGCGCTCCCGCTCAGGCCGAGCCACCGAGCCTCGACACATCCGCGACGTCCATGAACAGCGCGCGCAGACTCGCCAGCAGCGACAGCCGGTTGCTGCGCAGCGCCTGATCCTCGTCCATCACCAGCACGTCGTCGAAGAAGCGATCTATGACCTCGCGCAAGGTGGCCAGCCGCTCCAGTGCCGGCCGGTATCGGCGCGTGGCCACCAGCGGTGCAACTTCATCCGCCAGGAGGGCCAGTTGCTGGTGCAGCGCGCGCTCAGCATCCTCCCGCAGCAGGCTCGGATCCACCTTGCCGAGTTGCCCGGCATCCACTTGACGCAGGATGTTGGCAATGCGCTTGTTCGCGGCTGCCAGCGCGACCGCGGCATCCAGCCTGGCGAACTCCTGCACGGCGATCAGTCGCAGGTGGAAGTCCACCAGTGACGTCGGGCGCCGCGCGAGCACCGCTTCGAAAATGTCGTGCGGCGCGACGATGGACCCGGCGCCCTCGAGG
The DNA here is from genome assembly GCA_035444525.1 of Gammaproteobacteria bacterium. GTDB lineage: Bacteria > Pseudomonadota > Gammaproteobacteria > Steroidobacterales > XN24 > XN24. The sequence goes on from DAOMOU010000009.1 coordinate 7,468, forward strand.
TAATAACCACGCAGCCGCTCGAGCAGGAATTCCAAGATCCCCTTGGCGTCGTCGTCGTTGCGGCGCACCGGCTGTCCGTCCACCGCCCGCGCCAGCAGCGCGGGCAGGTCGAGGTCGAGCTCGCACTCGATGAGTATGCGCAGCACGCCCAGCGCGGCGCGGCGGATCCCGAAGGGATCGCGGTTGCCGGTGGGGCGCTGGCCGATGGCGAAGATCCCGGCGATGGTGTCGAGCTTGTCGGCCAGTGCCAGCACCTGGCCGAGACGCGTCGCGGGCAGGCGGTCGCCGGCAAATCGCGGCAGGTACTGTTCCTCGATGGCGCGCGCGAGCTCCTCGGGTTGCCCGTCGGCACGCGCGTAGTAGCCGCCCATGATGCCCTGCAGCTCGGGGAACTCGCCGACCATCGCGGTGACGAGGTCGCACTTGGCGAGCAGCGCGGCATGCTCGGCGGCCCGCGCGTCGTCGCCAAGCAGTTCGGCGACGTGCGCGGCCAGCGCGGCGACGCGGCGGCTCTTGTCGCCGACGCTGCCGAGCTTCTTCTGGAACACCACGCCGTCGAGCAGCGCCGTGCGGGCCTGCAGCGGCGCGCGCCGGTCCTGCGCCCAGAAGAACGCCGCATCGGCGAGGCGCGGCCGCACGACGCGCTCGTTGCCATGCCGGATCGCGGCAGGCTCCGGACTGTCCAGGTTGCTGATGGTGATGAACGCCGCCAGCAGTCGCCCGTCCGGCCCGCGCATCGGGAAATAGCGCTGGTGGTCCTGCAAGGTGGCGATCAGGACTTCTTCCGGCAGCTCCAGGAAGCGCGCCTCGAACGCGCCCGTCACCGGCACGGGCCATTCCACCAGCGCCGTGACCTCGTCGAGCAGCGACGGATCGAGCACCAGCCGGCCGCCGTGCTCGCTCGCCGCGGTCTCGGCCTGGGCGCGGATACGCTCGCGGCGGGCGGCGAAGCCGGCCACCACGAAGCCTTCGCTCTCGAGCCGCGCCGGATAGTCCTCCGGGCCGGCCAGCTCCACCGGCGCCGGCGCCATGAAGCGATGACCCCGCGTGTTCCGGCCGGCGACGGCGCCGAACAGCGCGCAAGGCACGACGTCCTTGCCCAACAGCATCACCAGCCAGTGTACCGGGCGCACGAACTCGGCGTCGGACGCACCCCAGCGCATCCGCCGCGGCACCGGCAGCGCCGCCAGCGCGGCCTCCACGAGCCCCGGCAGGAGGTCCCCGGCGGCCGCGCCGTGCTCGGTCTTGTGCGCGTAGACGTAGACGCCCTTGCCCTCGGCCTGTTCCACCAGCGACTCGACCGGCACGCCGGCCGAGGCCGCGAACTTCTCCGCCGCCTTCGTCCAGGTGCCGTCGGCACGCGCCACGCCGGCGGGCGGTCCCCGCAGCACGACCTGCTGATCGGCCTGGCGCGTCGCCAGCCGACGAACCTTCACGGCCAGCCGGCGCGGCGTTGCGAAGGATTCCACCTCCCCGTGGCCCAGGCGTGCATCCGCGAGTCGCGCCACCAGCCCGTCGCGAAATGCCGCTTCGAGCGCTGGCAGCGCCTTGGGCGGCAGCTCTTCGGTGCCGAGTTCGACCAGGAAATCCGCATGCTCAGCCATGCGCTGCCTCCGTGGCCTGCTGCAGCATCGGGAAGCCCAGCGCCTCGCGTGTCGCGAAATACGACTCGGCCACGCTACGCGCCATGGTGCGCACCCGCAGGATGAACCGCTGCCGCTCGGTGACCGAGATGGCGCGGCGCGCATCCAGCAGGTTGAAGGCGTGCGACGCCTTCAACACCTGCTCGTAGGCGGGCAGCGCGAGGCCGCGTCCCAGCAGTGCGGTGCAGGCCGCCTCGTATTCGTCGAACTGGCGGAACAGCACGGCGACGTCGGCGTGCTCGAAGTTGTACTTCGACATCTCCACCTCGTTCTGGTGATAGACGTCGCCGTAGCTCACCCGCCCGAGCGGTCCGTCCGACCAGCACAGGTCGAACACGCTGTCGACGCCCTGCAGGTACATGGCGATGCGCTCCAGGCCGTAAGTGATCTCGCCGGTGACCGGGCGGCAGTCCAGCCCGCCGACCTGCTGGAAATAGGTGAACTGGGTGATCTCCATGCCGTTCAGCCACACTTCCCAGCCGAGGCCCCAGGCGCCGAGCGTGGGCGATTCCCAGTTGTCCTCGACGAAGCGGATGTCGTGCACCCGCGGGTCGATGCCCACCGCCCGCAGGGAATCGAGGTACAGGTCCTGGATGTCCAGCGGCGAAGGCTTGATGACGACCTGGAACTGGTAGTAATGCTGGAGCCGGAACGGGTTGTCGCCATAGCGGCCGTCCGTGGGCCGGCGGCAGGGCTGCACGTAGGCGGCGCTCCACGGTTCCGGGCCGATCGCTCGCAGGAAGGTCGCCGGGTGGAAGGTACCCGCGCCCACCTCCAGGTCGAGGGGCTGCAGCAGCACGCAGCCGGCCTGCGCCCAGTAGCGCTGCAGTTCGAGCAGCAAGTCCTGGAAGGTAGCCGGCGCCTGGCCGATGTCCGCAGAACCCATGGGCTGTTACCGTGCGTGAAGGGCGCGCAAGTATAACTCAGCGCCATCACTCCACGCGGTGGGCTATTCTGGTGCAATACGCCGGCCGGCGCGCACCGTCCTGGTGCAAGGGAGGCGCTCAGCGTTTTCGCACCGTCGCGCCAGGGTATTGATTTTCAAGCCACGGCGGCGCTGCGCGTCGCTGGCACGGTTCCTGCAATGCAACATCCAGAGACGTATCTCATTGCCCGCCGAACCCCGGCAGCCAGTCCGGGGAGACGGGCCCCATCGCATCCAGACTCGGAGGAATGACCAGATGAAAGCCAAAGACGTGCTCGAGCTCATGCGTGAAAAGGAGGTCGCCTTCGTGGACCTGCGCTTCACCGACACCAAGGGCAAGGAGCAACACGTGACCGTGCCCGCGAGCAAGGTCGACGCCGACCTGTTCGAGGAAGGCAAGATGTTCGACGGCTCGTCGATCTCGGGGTGGAAGAGCATCAACGAGTCCGACATGATCCTGATGCCCGATCCGTCCACGGCCGTGGTCGACCCCTTCTCCGAGGACACCACGGTGAACATCACCTGCGACGTGGTGGAGCCCTCCACCATGCAGGGCTACGAGCGTGACCCACGCTCCCTGGCGCGGCGCGCCGAGGCCTACCTGAAGTCGACCGGCATCGCCGACGTCGCCTACTTCGGCCCGGAAAACGAGTTCTTCATTTTCGACGACGTCCGCTGGAGCTCGGAGATGAAGGGCGTCTCCTACCAGATCGACTCGTCCGAGGCCGGCTGGAACTCGGAGAAGATCTACCCGGACGGCAACTTCGGCCACCGCCCGACCATCAAGGGCGGCTACTTCCCCGTGCCGCCGGTCGACTCGCTGCACGACATCCGCTCGGCCATGTGCCTGGTGCTGGCCGACATGGGCCTTGACCCGGAAGTGCACCACCACGAGGTCGCGACCGCCGGCCAGTGCGAGATCGGCGTGGCCTTCGGCTCGCTGGTGAAGAAGGCCGACGAGGTGCAGAAGCTGAAGTACGCGGTGTGGAACGTGGCCCAGGGCTACGGCAAGACGGCCACCTTCATGCCGAAGCCGCTGGTCGGCGACAACGGCAGCGGCATGCACGTCCACCAGTCGCTCGCCAAGGACGGCAAGAACCTGTTCACGGGCGAGGAGTACGGCGGCCTGTCCGAGACCGCGCTCTACTACATCGGCGGCATCATCAAGCACGCGCGCGCGCTGAACGCCTTCACCAATCCCTCGACCAACAGCTACAAGCGCCTGGTGCCGGGATTCGAGGCGCCCGTGAAGCTGGCCTACTCCGCCCGCAACCGCTCGGCCTCCATTCGCATTCCCTACATTCCCAACCCGAAGGGGCGCCGCATCGAGGTCCGCTTCCCGGACTCGACCGCCAACCCCTATTTCGCGTTCGCGGCGATGATGATGGCCGGCCTCGACGGCATCCAGAACCGCATCCATCCGGGCGACCCGATGGACAAGGACCTCTACGACCTGCCGGCCGAGGAGTCCAAGAGCATTCCCGAGGTCTGCTACTCCCTCGAGGAGGCGCTCAATGCGCTCGACGCCGACCGCGGCTTCCTCACGGCCGGCGGGGTGTTCACGGACGACCTGATCAATGCCTACATCAAGCTCAAGATGGCGGATGTGACGCGGCTGCGCATGACCACGCATCCCGTCGAATTCGACATGTACTACAGCGTCTGACGAGTCTGGAGGACGCGTTTCGGGCGGCGGGTTCGATCCCGCCGCCCGCTTTTTTGTCAGCCGGGCTCGCCGCCCGCTATGCTAGGCGCCCTGCTGGTCTCGGGAGGCAATCCCATGCGCTGGATATCGGTGGCACTGCTGTTGATGGTCTGCGCCGGCGCGGCGGCGAGCGAGATGTGGCGCTGGGTGGACGAGCGCGGCGTGGTGCACTTCTCCGACCGCCCGCACCCGGGCGCGGAGCGCGTCGACGTCAAGCCGGCGCAATCGTACCAGGCGCCGCCCGTCGCCAGTCCGCCCGAAACGGTCGACACCCCGCCCCTTTCCCGGCAGGAGCCTGCAAGCTCCTACACGCGCCTCGCCATCCTGGCGCCGGCCGCGGGCGAGACCCTGTGGAACATCGGTGGCCAGCTGGGCGTCGAGCTGGCAATCGAGCCGCCGCTGGCCGCCGGGCACGAACTGCGGGTCTACCTCGATGAGCAGCGCGTGGCGGACGAGTTGCGCGGCACCCAGTTCACCCTCAGCGAGGTCTATCGGGGCGAGCACCGCCTGCGCGCCTCGATCGTGGATGCGCGCGGGCGTGAACTGGTGTCCAGCGAAACGGTCGTCTTCTATGTCCAGCAGGCCTCGCTCCAGAACCCCAACAGGCCTTCGCCCCGCCCCGGTGGCGGCTGAGCGCAGCGTCACGCAGCCGCGCGGCGAATACCTGGAGAACCTCACCACGGGCGTCGTCGTGCTCGGCGCCGCGCTGGAGGTCCGGTACGCCAATCCTGCGGCCGAACAGCTGCTCGGCGTCAGCCGCCAGCAGCTGGGCGGGCGCGTGCTGACGGAGGTGGTGCCGGGGCTCGGGATGTTGCGGCCGCTGCTGGAGAAAGTGCGCGACACCGGCCAGGGCCTGTCGAACCGCGAGGTCCTGGTGGCCGACCGCCCGGACGGCGAACCAGGGCTGGCGCTGGACTGCGCGTTGACTACCTTCGACGGCGCCGCGGGCAGCCGTGCGCTGCTGCTGGAGATTGCCGACGCCAGCAGGCGCCTGCGCATCGATCGGGAAAAGCAGCTGCTCGCCCAGCTGGAAGCGAGTCGCAGCATGGTGCGCCAGCTGGCCCACGAGCTGCGCAATCCGCTGGGGGGCATCCGCGGCGCCGCCCAGTTGCTGGAACGCCAGCTCGATTCCCCCGCGCAGCAGGACTACACGAACCTGATCATTCGTGAGGCCGACCGCCTGGTCGGGCTGACCACCGCCCTGCTGGGCCCGTCCCATGCGCCGCGCAAGAACCTGCTGAACATCCACGAGCAGCTGGAGCACGTCCGCCGGCTGATCGTTGCGGAAGGCGGGCCAGGGATCCAGGTCGAGCGCGATTACGATCCCAGCCTGCCGCCCACCCTGCTCGACCGCGACCTGGTCGTGCAGGCCATGCTCAACCTGGCGCGCAATGCGCTCGCCGCCCTCGACGGCCGTGGCCGCATCATCTTTCGGACGCGCGTGGTCAGCAACGCCACCATCGGCCACCGCCGCTATCGGCTGGCCGCGTGCGTCGAAATCGAGGACGACGGTCCCGGTGTTCCGGAGGAGCTGCGCGAGACGCTGTTCTATCCGCTGGTCACCGGGCGGCCCGGCGGCAGCGGCCTGGGCCTGGCGGTGGCGCAGGAACTGGTGAGCCGGCATGACGGGCTGATCGAATACACCAGCCGGCCCGGCCGGACGGTGTTCCGAATGCTGTTTCCGATCAGGGAGGACGACGGGTGACGCACGATCCCATCGAGGTCTGGATCGTGGACGACGACGCCGGCATCCGCTGGGTGCTGGAGCGCGCCATGGAGCAGGCCGGCATGGCGTCCCGGGGCTTCGACAGCGCGCCCCCGGCCCTCGACGCACTGCTGCACGGCGCGCCCGACGTCCTGGTCACCGACATCCGCATGCCGGGACCCGACGGTCTCGACCTGCTGGTGCGCCTTAAGTCCGACTGGCCCGAGCTGCCGGTGATCGTGATCACGGCGCACTCCGACCTGGAAAGCGCGGTCGCCGCCTACCAGGGCGGCGCCTTCGAGTATCTCCCCAAGCCCTTCGACATCGACCAGGCGGTGGAGCTGGTGCGGCGCGCCGGCGCGGACCGGGTGGCGTCGCGCGAGGAACCGCCGCGGCCGGCGCTGCCCAGCCTGGTCGGCCAGGCCGCGGCCATGCAGGACGTGTTTCGCGCCATCGGCCGCCTCTCCGGCTCGAGCATGACCGTGCTGATCACCGGCGAGTCCGGCACCGGCAAGGAGCTGGTGGCGCGTGCCCTCCACCAGCACAGCCCGCGCGCCGCGCGGCCCTTCGTCGCTCTCAACACCGCCGCGATCGCCGCGGAACTGCTCGAGTCGGAACTGTTCGGTCACGAGAAGGGCGCCTTTACGGGCGCGGAGGCGCGGCGCGCCGGCCGCTTCGAGCAGGCGGACGGCGGCACCTTGTTCCTCGACGAGATCGGCGACATGTCCCCGGCGCTGCAGACCCGCCTGCTGCGCGTGCTGGCCGAGGGCGAGTTCTACCGCGTCGGCGGCCAGGTGCCGGTGCGCGTCGACGTCCGGGTGATCGCCGCCACCAACCAGGATCTCGCCAAGGGGGTCGAGGAGGGGCGTTTCCGCGAGGACCTGTTCCACCGGCTGAACGTCATGCGCATCCGCATCCCGCCCCTGCGGGAGCGCCGGGAGGACATCCCGCTGCTGCTGACGCATTACCTGGGCAAGGCGGCCGACGAACTCGCGGTGCCGGCCAAGGCGCTGTCCCCCGAAGTGCTGGCATGCTTCGTCGCCTTCGACTGGCCCGGCAATGTGCGCCAACTGGTGAACACCTGCCGGCGGCTAACGGTCGTGGCGCCCGGCCGTGAGATCCGCGTTTCGGACCTGCCGCAGGAATTCGGCGCCGGCTCGCCGGCGCCCCGGACGCAGGGCTGGACCGACGCCCTCGCCGCATGGGCCGGGCAGCAGCTGGATGCCGGCGACGAGCCATTGCTGCCGGCCGCGCTGGCGGAGTTCGAGCGGACGCTGATCATCGTGGCCATGGCGCGCACGGACGGGCACCGCCAGGAAGCCGCGCGCCTGCTCGGCTGGGGACGCAACACGCTCGCCCGCAAGATCCGCGAGCTCGGGCTCGACGAGCCGTAGGCGCCGCGGCGCCGGTGCGGGGCGCGCCTCGACGGGCGCGCCCGGCGCTGTCCTACTTCCGCTTCATGATGGACCGCCAGCCGCCGCTGTAGCTGGCGCGCGGCGTGATCATGGTCGGATCGAAGCCCTCGTGCGCCATCTTGATGTCGCTGATCGAGTATTGCGCCTCGGGGTCCGCCTCGAGGATGGTGCGCAGCAGCTCCGGCACCCGCCGCCGCCGGGTCACGGTGATGACTAGGTCCACCGCGGGGCCGCGGCCCATGTCGGCGTCGACGTCGATGGACCGGAAGCCCCGTTCGCGCAGCAGCTTGGCCAGCTCGCCGTCGGCACGGAAGGAAATGGCGCTGACCATCTCGCGGCCGATGGCCAGCTTCGCCTCAAGCCAGATGCCGATGTAGTTGCCGGCGCCGAAGCCGCCTGCGTAGGCGACGATGAGGTACCAGGCGTCGAGGTTCTGCAGCACCTGTCCGGCGGCGATCACCCAGATGACGATCTCGAAGAAGCCGATCACGGCCGCCAGCAGGCGATGGCCGCGGAACACGACGATGGTGCGCACCGTGCCGAGCGATACGTCGAGAATGCGGGCCAGGAAGATCGCCAGGGTGAGAATCACGGGATGCAGTTCGGCAATCGAGCTCATCGTCGGGCTCCGGGATGTCGAATTCGGGAGGAAACGGCAGCGGGCTAGCGGGCGGCTGCACGAGGCGCCGGCGCTTCGCCCGGCAGGCGCAGCGTGCCCACCAGCTCGCCGACCGAGGCGAAGCCGTGCCGGCCGAGGTATTCGCGGATGCCGTCGTTGATCTTGCGGCACGCCAGCGGGTCGTAGAACAGCGCCGTGCCGACGCCGACCGCCGCGGCGCCTGCGATGATGAACTCGAGCGCGTCACGCGCGCTGACGATGCCGCCCTGCCCGATGATCGGCACACCGTGCGGCCTGGCCACCTGGTAGACCTGGTGCACCTTCAACAGGGCGATCGGCTTGATGGCGGGCCCCGACAAGCCGCCCTGGACATTGCCGATCACCGGCTCGCGCCGCTCGGCATCGACGGCCATGCCCATCACCGTGTTGATCACGGAGAATCCGTCGGTGCCCGCCTCGATGCAGCGCCGTGCATTCTCCTGGATGTCCGTCTGGTTCGGCGACAGCTTGGTGATGAGCGGCTTCGAGGTGACCCGGCGGCAGGCCTCGACCACCTTGGCCGACATGTCGGGATAATTGCCGAAGGCGACGCCGCCTTCCTTCACGTTCGGGCAGGAGATGTTGATCTCGATGCCGTCGATGGGCGAGTCGTCGAACAGCCGCGTGACCTCGACGTATTCCTCGATGGTGGAGCCGCTGACGTTGGCGAGAAAACGGGTCTCGGAGAAGTCCAGCGTCGGCAGGATGTCGCGCACCACCTTCGCGGCGCCGGGATTCTGCAGCCCGATGGCGTTGAGCATCCCCTGGGGCGTCTCGTACACGCGATGTGGCGGGTTGCCGAGGCGTGCGGCGCCGGTGGTGCCCTTCAGCACGACGGCGCCCGCGTCGCGATTGGAGAAGCCCGCGACCCGCGTGTACTCTTCGCCGAATCCCACGCAGCCGGACAGCAGCACGATGGGCGAGTCGAAGCGCATTCCGCAGAAGTCCAGCGCGAGGGGATTGTGGTCGGTCTTGCCCGTCATGCCTGCTCCGTTCAGCTGAAATGTTCCACGTGATTCTCTGGCAGCCGGAGATCCCACCGAACACCGGCAATATCATACGCCTGTGCGCGAATACCGGCGCCACGCTGTCGCTGGTCCGGCCGCTCGGCTTTGCGCTGGACGAGCCGCGGCTGCGGCGGGCGGGGCTCGATTACCATGAGTTCGCGGTGGTCCGCGAGTTCGACGATCTGGGCGCCTGCCTGGCTTCGCTGGGCCGGCCGCGCGTGTGGGCCTTTTCGGCGCGCGCGACCCAAAGCTATGCGGCCGTGGAGTATGCGCCCGGCGACGCCCTGCTGTTCGGCCCCGAGACGCGTGGCCTGCCGGCGGCGGCCCTGGCGATGGTGCCGGCGTCGCAGCAGCTGGTGATCCCCATGCGCGCCGGCAACAGGAGCCTGAATCTCTCCAATGCGGTGGCGGTGGCGGTGTACGAGGCGTGGCGGCAGCAGGGCTTCAGCCGCCCGGCGCAAACTCCGACTTGAGCTCGCGTTTCATCAGCGCCACCACCGCTTCCTTCGGCTCCGCGCCCTCGTAGAGGATGCGGTAGATCTGCTCGCAGATGGGCATCTCGACACCGGCACGTGCCGCCACCCGGTGCACGGCCTCCGCCGCCAGCACGCCCTCGACGACCTGCTGGATCTCCCGCTCGGCCTCCTGGACGGTCTTGCCGGCCGCGAGCGCGAGCCCCATACGCCGGTTGCGCGACTGGTCGTCGGTACAGGTCAGCACGAGATCGCCCATGCCGGCCAGCCCCATGAAAGTCGCCGGCTGTGCGCCAAGCGCGACCCCGAGGCGGGTCATCTCCACCAGGCCGCGGGTGATCAGCGCCACGCGGGTGTTCGCGCCGAAGCCGAGCCCGTCGCAGATGCCTGCGCCGATCGCCAGCACGTTCTTCACCGCGCCGCCGACTTCGACGCCAACGATGTCGCTGGACATGTAGGCGCGGAAGGACTCGCCGGAGAGGTTCTCGGCCAGCTGCCGGGCGTAGTCCTCGTCGTTGGCGGCGATGGTCATCGCCGTCGGCAGGCCCATGCCGACCTCGCGCGCAAAGGTCGGCCCGGACAGGACGGCCATTGCGGTGCCGGACCCGAGCACTTCGCGCGCCACCTGGTGCGGGAGCTTGCCGGTCTCGAGCTCGAAGCCCTTGGTCGCCCAGGCCAGGCGCGTGCCCGGCCGCATCAGCGGCCGCATCTGCGTGAGCACGGCACGGAAGGCGTGGCTGGGCACGGCCACCACCACGATCGGCGCCGCCGCCAGCACCTTGTCGAGGTCCGCTTCGGCGTGGAGGCTGGGCGGGAACTTCGCGCCCGGCAGGTAGCGCGCGTTCTGGCGCGCCTGCTCCATGCCCGCAGGGTCGTCCTCGGCGCGCCCCCACAGCAGGGCGGGCCGCCCGCTGCGCGCGAACTGGATGGCGAGCGCAGTGCCCCAGGAGCCTGCGCCCAGCACCGCGATCGCTTCGCCCGGCGCCGAGCCGCTCATCGCGGTGTCAGTGGCCCGAGCCGGGCGCTGCCCCGGAGGCCGTGGACGCCGCCTGCGCGGCCATCTCTTCCTGCTGCTTGCGCATCGCCTGCGCGGCGACGGCGTCGAAGTTCACCGGCTGCAGCTGCAGCGCCGGGAAGCCGCCCTTGCTGGAGAGGTCGGAAATGACCTCGCGGGCGAAGGGATACAGTTGCTGCGGGCAGAAAGTCATCAGCGCGCGCTGCAGGTCATTGGGCGCGAGGCCCTGCAGCACGAAGATGCCCGCCTGCTGGGCCTCGATGAGGAACGCAGTCTTGTCGCCTTGCTTCGCCTCGACGGTCAGGCTGAGGACGGCCTCGTAGGCGCCGTCGCCGAGCTCGGTGGTCGAAGTGCCGATGTTGAGCGACACGGACGGGCGCCACTCGCCCTGGAAGATCGACGGGCTGTTGGGCGCCTCGAACGAGCTGTCCTTGAGGTATACGCGCTGCAGCGCCACGGTGACGGGGTTGGCATCGATGCCGTCGGTTCTCTGCTCGGCCATGAAAGCTCCTGGATACGGGTCAGTTTCGTTGTCAGATCTATGAAGCGGCCGCCTGCTCCTCGCGGAGCATGGCGTCCAGTTGTCCGGCCGTCTCGAGGGCGCGGAGGTCGTCGAATCCGCCGACGTGGCGGTCGCCGATGAATATCTGGGGTACGGTGCGCCGCCCGCTGCGCAGTTCCATCTCGCCACGCAGTTCGCGGTCCGAGTCCACGCTGATCACCTCGGGCGCGGCGCCCTTGGCTTCGAGCAGCGCCAGCGCCCGCGTGCACCAGCCGCAGTAGCGGGACACGTACACCTGCACCGGCGCGGTCACGACGCGTCCTTCTTGCGGCTCTTGCGGCCCGAGAATACCGGCAGGTTCTCCCCCCGCCAGGCCGTGAGGCCGCCGCGCAGGCTCTTGGCGCCCGGCACGCCGCGCGCCGCGAGCGTCTCGACCGCCTTCGCCGACGCCGCGCCGTTGTCGCAATAGAGGAGGATGCCGCGGTCCTTGAGCTTCTCCAGCGAGGCAAGGTGCTGATCGAGGTCGCCCAGCGGGATGTTGCGCGCATCGAGGATGTGCGCTTTTTCATACTGCGCGGCGGCGCGAATGTCGACGGGCTGCGCGCCGGCATTGATCATCGCGACCGCCTCGGGTGCCGAGACGTCCGTCCCCTTGCGGCGCGCGACTCGCATTTCGTAGGCGAACACCACCGCGAACATCAGCAGCATGCCGCCGAACAGGAAGGGGTGGCTGGCGGCGTATTGGAGTATCGGTTCCATCGGGGCCCTGTCCACGGACACAAGCGGGTAATTATAACCGCTCCCGCCCGCGGTCTTGCCCGTTTTCGCGCATCGCCTACACTCCGCCCCACCGTGAGACGTCCGATTCGCGCCGCCCTGTTGGTATTTCTGATCCTGCTGGCCGGAGGCGGCGCGGCCGGGGCGAGCGCGCGCGATGCGGAGCTGGCCCGGCAGCTCGAGGAGCTGAAAGCCAGGATCGCGGTCATCGAGAAGGCGCAGCGCGAGGCCGCGGACCGCAGGGACCGGGAATCGCGGGCCCTGCGCGAGGCCGAGCTGGCGGTGGCGCGCCAGTCGCGGACGCTGGAGGAGACCCGGCGCGAGCGGCAGGCCGTGGCGGCGCGCCGCGACGATTTGCAGGCGCGGCGGACGGAAGCCGCGGCCGGGCTGGAGGCCGACACGGAGGCACTGGCCGCCGAGCTGCGCGCCGCCTGGATGGCCGGCGGCGAGCCGCGGCTGAAGCTCATCCTGAACCAGGGCGATCCCGCGGAGCTGGGCCGGATGCTCACCTGGTACGGCTACGTGGCCCGCGAGCGCGCCGTCCGGGTGGCATCGCTGCGCGAGCGTCTGGCGGAGCTGGCCGAGCTCGGGCGGCGCCTGGACGCCGAGAACGCCCGCCTGGAGGCAGCCGAGGCGCGCCTCGCCGTGGCGGTGGCCGGGCTGGAGGCGGCACGCAAGGCGCGTGCCGGCACCGTCACGCAGCTCGATGCGGACCTCGCGCGACGCGGTGCGGAGGCCGATCGACTGCGCGAGGAGGCCGCCGGCCTCGAGCGCCTGCTCGAGCAGTTGCGCGCCGCGGTGGTGGACCTGCCGGTGCCGGACGCGACGCCCTTCGCCGACCAGCGCGGCCGGCTGGACTGGCCGGTCGCGGGCCGGCTGGCGCGCGACTTCGGCGAGCGCCGTGGCGAGGGACCGAGGTCCAACGGCGTGCTGATCGCCGCCGAGCGGGGCGCGGACGTACAGGCGGTGTGGCATGGCCGGGTGGCCTACGCCGACTGGCTGCCGGGGCTCGGCCTGTTGCTGGTGCTGGAGCACGGCGACGGCTTCATGAGTCTCTATGGCCACAACGAGGTCCTGTTCAGCGCGGTCGGCGACTGGGTCGCGGCCGGGCAGATCGTCGGCCAGGTGGGCGACAGTGGCGGCCGCGACAACGCCGCGCTGTACTTCGAAATCCGTAGCGGCGCTCGGCCCGAGAACCCGGCACCCTGGTTTCGTGAGCGGCTGAAACGCCGTTAAAACAGAGAGTTATCGACATAGTGTATGCAAAATAATTAATCCAGCCGGGCGGCTCGGGCGGTTTGGGCCAGCGCGGGCCGGCATGCCCGGCGGGGCGACCGCGCGATTCACCGCCGCCGCGCCGGAATTCTGTTATTTTCAGCGGCTGGAACCTTGCCCGGGACCTTCCATGAAGTCCTTGCTGTTGCGCGGTCTGCTTGCCGTCTGGCTCGGCGTGGTGCTCGGCCTGTCGGTCTCGCTCGCCCCGGCCGTGCTGGCGGATCGTCAGCCGGAGGCCGACACGCTGCCGTGGGAAGAGGCCCGGCTGCTCGCCGAGGTCATCGAGCGCGTCAAGCGCGACTACGTGGACCGGGTGGATGACCATGACCTCATCGAAGCCGCCATTCGCGGCATGATCGCCGACCTGGACCCCCACTCGGCGTTCCTCGACC
>DAOMOU010000010.1:0-20409 GCA_035444525.1 Gammaproteobacteria bacterium
CGCTTTCGATGCAGGCGTTAGACGTCAGGACCGCGCCGTGACGAACCCGACCGCCTCAAACATACGGACACGTTGGGCCCACCCGCTTTGGACTCGCACCAAGCAGGCATAGCAGGAGCACCTGATGGAAACGCACCAGCAGCAGACTCGAGGATTTGCCAAGTACAACCGGGAGTTCAACGAGCGGCTTTTCGAACTGCTGCAGGGACTCAGCGACGACGACCGGAAGCGGGACATGGGGGCGTTCTTTGGCTCGGTGCACGGCACGCTGAATCACATCCTGCTTGCAGACAGAATCTGGCTCGGCCGCTTCAGCAGGTCGTTTCCCGGCATGTCGTCGTTGCAGGGGGCGGCCCTGTTGCACGAGTTCTCGTCGCTGCGCCAGGAGCTGTACGCTGATTTCTCGCAGCTGCGCATCCAGCGATCAGCCACGGACGCGGTGATCGTCGACTGGGCGGCGGACCTGACCGATGAGCTTCTGGCCAGTAGCATGAGCTACCGAAGCGGCAGGGGAGAGCGGCGGGAGCATCCTGCCTGGGTGGCGGTCGCCCACATGTTCAATCACCAGACACATCATCGTGGCCAGGTCACGACCCTGTTGCACCAGCTTGGTCATGATCCCGGCGTCACAGACTACATCGCCTACGTGCAATGAGCAGATCCAGGCGCAAGACCCCGGCCCCCCATCGGCCACATCGCACCGCACACATTGCCCGGCGGCCCGGAACCAGCTGACAAGGGAGGCAGATCGCGTGAACCTCGCAGTGAAGCTCACACTGGCCGCATCAGGCGTGTTCCTCTTCGTTGGCCTGATTGGTGGGATTCTCAAGTACCACGGCATCATGACCAGCGCGAATCATCGCGCACATCCGTACATCGATATCGCGCACCGTGCCTCCCTGCTCTACAGCTTTGCTGCGCTGGTCATGGCTGCACTCCTGTATTTCAGTCCCTATTCTGAGCGAGTACAGCTGGTCATTACCGGTGTGCCGCTGTTCTTCTTCGCGGCCGCCATTGCTCGGTACTACCGGCTCGGTTTGCAGGGGCAAGTCACCAACCAGTTCGCCGAGCGCAACTTTCACACGACCTGGGGGATGTGGCTGCTGATCGTCGGCGAGCTCGGTGGCGTGGGCGCAATTGTCTGGGGCTTTGTCTCGACACAGCTGCTGACGTGAGCCTCGCCATGACCCACGCCATCCGACTGTTCGTGGCCATGAGGTGATGAGATGACAGTGAAGAAACACCACGTAACGGGAATCGGCGGCATCTTCTTCAAGGCGAGGGACCCGCAGGCATTGGCGGCCTGGTACCGCAGGCACCTGGGGATCCCGGTCGAAGATTGGGGCGGCGCCACCTTTCCATGGCGCTCATCGGAGAATCCCACCGGCACTGGCAACACCGTGTGGAGCCCCTTCAAGGAAGACACCACTTACTTCGCCCCGAGCCGCGCGCCCTTCATGATCAATTACCGGGTCAAGGACCTGGACGGCTTCCTGGCCCAACTGAGGCGCGAGGGCTGCGAGGTCGACGCGAACATCGAGGATTCCGAGTTCGGGAAGTTCGGCTGGGTCGTTGACCCCGAAGGCAACAAGATCGAGTTGTGGCAGCCGCCTGAAGACCAGTAGGCCGGGCCCGGCATGCGCCTCACGCCGGGGCAGCGCGCCCGCAGCACCGCCGACGGGTCGCGTCCGCGGCGCGTGTGGTCTATGCTGCGCCAGGGACCGGCTGGGGGGAGTCGCCCATGGCCTCGATCAATCGCCAGGCGCGCGGCCGCAGCATTCCGGCTGCGCACCTGGCCGATCCACGTCGCTGCGACTGACGGCCCGGACGCCGGACGGGCCGATCAATGGAGCGCATTCTCAGGCTCGCCCGTTTCCTGTCTACTCCCGAGACCCAGGTGTTCGTCTCCGCGCTCGTGGCGCTGCTGATCTGGGGTGCAGTGGCCGCCGGCCTGCTGCGCAACACCTTCGTGCCGGAATTCGATGTCGCGCTGCGCGATCTCGCGCTGCAGATGTCTGTTGACAGCCGGGCCGATGACGCACCCGGCGTGCTCCATCTTTCCTTCGACAACAATGCGCTGCAGAGCACCGGCTTGCCGGCGCGCGTGCCAGCCGACGCGCTGGCGTCAATGCTGCGCACGGCCCGGCCGGCCGGCGGCGCGGTGGTGGTGGACGTGGACCTTGCGACCCGGGACGACTTCGACGAGATGGCGCCGCTGCTCGCGCTGCTGCGCGAGTGGGGCGACGACCCCGACGCCGCGCTGCTGGTGCTGGCGCATCCGAGCTACAGCTTCTCGCTGCTGCGGCTGCCGATGTACGGCATGCTCGACCAGATCGTGCGTGCCGGCCCGAACATCGCCTGGGGCGACGTCGGCGCTTACGCGGACCACGACGGCATCATTCGCGAGCAGGTGTTCTGGACCTGCCATCAGCCCGGCGACGCGAGTGGGGCGGTGATCATTCCATCGGCTTCGCTGTTCGTCTGGGCGCGACATCACTCGCCATCGCCCGCGGCCGCCGTCACGGCGGTGGAGCGAATGTTCGACAGCCAGCAGGGACTCTGCGAGCCTGATGCACGAATCCGCTTTGCCGCGTTCGGTGACGAGCACCACTTTCACCGCTCGGGCCTGATCGAATACCGCACGACCATCGACGCCATGCTGGACGACGCGGGCGAGCGCGTGCGCTACGCCCCGGACGGCCTGCCGCGACTGATGACGCTGGGGTTCTGCGAGATTGATCCCGGTGCCTGTGGCCGGCAGGTCCAGGCCCCGGAGCTGAGCCACCTGGTGGGCGGGCGGCTCGTGCTGGTGTCGGCCAGCAACGACTTCTCCGGCGACAACCACCTCACGCCGGTCGGCATGATGCCGGGCGCCGTCATTCTCGCCAACGCCGGCCGCGCACTCATCAACTCCGGGCCGCCGCGCACCGCCCACTGGACCACCCAGCTCGGCGTGATCGGCTGCGTGCTGCTGGTCATCTGGACGGTCTGGGCAATCTTCGAGCGGCTCAACAAGCGCGCCCAGCGCGTCCGGAATCCACGCCTGCGGCTGGTGGCCGACTCGCTCAGCAACCCGATCTTCGTGAAAGCCTATTCCTTGATCGCGGCGGACCTGGTGGCGTTCGCCTACTACTACCACTTCTTTGTATCGGCGTCCTGGAACGGCCTGATTGCCGTGAGCTGGGGCGCCACCTTTGCCATGGCGGCCGCGGAGTTGCGCGAGTGGGCCGAGCGACGCTGGGTTAACGCCGGCGCGCCGGCGGTGCAGGAGGGAAACGTATGAGCAGGATTCGATCAGCGGGCGGAATCCCGCGACATGTCGTGCCGGCGCTGGCGCTGGCGGTCCTGGGCATGGCGCCGTCTGCGGCGGCCGAGCGTGCCGCCGCGGGGGTCATCACGCGCATCGAGCCGGCCGACACCGGCGTCGCCTACATCCGCGGCGAAACCCGCGAGGCGCCGGCCGCCTTCATGTCGCCGGTGTTTCCCGGCGAGCAGGTGGTGGTCGAGTCGCTCGGCACCACCGTGCAGGTCAAGCTCTTCGGCCAGGGCACGGCAACCGCCACCGACCGGGCGCCGCTCCAGGTGCCGGCCGCGGCGCCCGAGCGCGGCCTCGGCAGCAACCTGTTCGCCTCACTGGTCGACCGGGTCGCGCGCAGCGGTGAGCGCACGCAGCGTAATCTGGTCACCCGCGCCGACGGCGACGACTCGATGCTGGAGCTGTCCGGCTGGCGCGGCAGCGGCGCCGCCCAGAAACTGGCCGCCGGGCGCCGGGAGCTGTTCCTGCACTGGAACCAGTACCTCTCCCAGGCCAGCTACGAGGTCAACGACGTTGCCACCGGCGGCATCATCGGCAGCGGCCAGGTAAGCGGCGACTTCGCCATCACGTCGCCGCTCGACCTGACGGCGGGTCGGAGCTACCGGACAACGCTGCGGTCCGCCTCCGGCCGTGTGGTCACGCGCGAGTTCGACGTGGTCGCAGCCGCACCCGCGCCGCCCGAAGTGGATGCGGCGCTCGGGGAGATCGGCCTGGCGCTGCAGTTGCTTGCACTGGCGGACTCGGCCGGCGGGACATGGGCCCTCGAAGCCATCCAGGGCGTCCCCAACTTGTCGCCGGATGAGCTCGACCGGCGCGCGCTGATCGACGAACTGGCGCAGATGGCCTGCTGCGAGGAGGCCGACCATGCCGCGGCCGACTGAGCTGTTCGCCGCTTGCGCGGTCCTGCTGGTGCTGCTTGGTGCGGGCCCCCCTGCGGTGGCGCGCGAACTGCCGCCAAAGGATCCGGCCAGGGACCAGGCCGTGCTGGAGGGGCTCAAGGTACTCAGCCAGGCGATGTTGGCTACGCGCTTCATGAACGACAACAGCATGGCCTTCGACCACTTCGTGCCGTGCCTGCCGTACGCGGATTCCCGCACGGGCCTGGAAGCACAGCGGTTGATCGAGCAACAGGTCAATGTTGACGCTCGCGGCAAGAAACTCGGCGTACTGGGCAAGCTGGACTACCACGGCGCCTACAAGGGACGGGACCGGCTGCGCAATGTCGTGTTAGACGCCAGCCTCGATATTCTCGCGAATCCCCCGGCTGGCCGCGAGCGCGCCTACCGGTTCCTTTTGCTCTGCGCGATGACGACACGCTTCGAGCACTCGAACGTCGATTACGAAGCGGCGACCGCCGAGTTCAGTTCAGCGTACCAGGCGCTGGCCGACCAGTCCGAGTTGTTCGATCTGCCGCTGATGCATGCGCTTGCCGGCGCAGAGTTTTGGAGTTCCGCGGCAGCCCGCCGGCAGGCCGCTGCGCTTGGTGTCGCGCGCGCCGAACGTATCGGACCATCAGAAGGCATGCGCAAGTCGCTGTTGCTTGCCTACGCCGCCCTGGCCTCCCCCGACGAGAAGACGTTCCTGGGACTCGCGTCGACGGCTGAGCGCGTGGCCGGCAAGGAGGGCGCGACGGTGATCCGCGCCCTGGTATATCCCAGGTACCGCGAGCTGGCGCCCCCTCGTGCCATTCACCAGCTCGAACTGGTGCGCCAGGTTTTCGGCGCGGGTCCGGTATCGAGGGAATTCGCACAACGGCTGCACCCCGACCATGTCGATCGCGCGATCGCGCGCACCATCGACACGTACCTCTCACTGCCGCCGGACGCATCGCCGAGCGACGTAACGGACGCGGAGTGGGAACACTTGCTGGCGATCAGCGAGCTGGTGCTGTCGATCCATTCACAGGTCCGTGACGTGGAAGAAGGCGATCCTCTTCCCGTGGCGGGCAGGCCAATCTCCAAGCGCGCCATTTATGCCCAGTACCAGGCGA
Organism: Gammaproteobacteria bacterium; assembly: GCA_035444525.1. Lineage (GTDB taxonomy): Bacteria > Pseudomonadota > Gammaproteobacteria > Steroidobacterales > XN24 > XN24. The sequence continues at coordinate 5,307 of DAOMOU010000010.1, forward strand.
ACGACTTCAATAGATTCACCGGGCGATTCCGCATCAGCCTGATACGTCGCCTCGAGGCGTCAAGCGACCTGCATCGCGGCTACGGCAGGGTGGTCGCCGAGAACGTCTTTGGCATGGGGAGACACCTGGACGCAAACACCTCCACGGTGTTCAACCCGGCCTATCGGGACGTGTTGAAGTACCTGGCCCTGCGCAACATCGGTTATGCGCTCGAGTTGTACGACCGGACTGGTGTTGAGGTCTACATGGCGATCGCCATGCAGGCCGTCCAGACGACCTTCGTGAGCCTGAGCGACCTGTCACGGCGCTGGATGCAAGTGAGGGCGATGGCGCCGACCGCGCGCGACCGACAACTCGTGGCCACGGCGCAGGCGAATCTCTTCGCCTTCGAGAACGAGTTGTTCGGCGTCGCGCAGCAGGTGATCGACGTGCGCATCGATGACCGCAGGGAGACTCTGCTGCGGCTCAATGAACTCGAGGAGCAGTATCGCCGGGCGACGCGGAATTTCTTCGATCGCCGTCAGATCTACAATGAAGTACTACGCCGGATCCCTGGAGCCGAGGAGATCCTGCGCGGGGGATTCCCGACGCTTGACGATTTGCGACAGGTTCTCCACGAGGACGAAGCGATCATCTACCTGGTGCGGGTCGATGATGAGTACCTGGGCTTCCTGATCCGAAAGAATGACTCCGGGGTCTCGCTCGATCGGCGGCCGGTGGCCGAGGTCAACGCGCTGGTGGACCGATTGATCGCCAACCTCGTGCCGCAACCCGGCGGACAAGGCTACGCGCCGTTTGATCGCGCCACGGCACGCGAACTGTACGACTTCACGCTCGGTCCATTCGACGAACAGCTCAGGGACGTGCGCCGGCTGGTCTGGATCGGGCCTGACGCTCTCGCCGGGCTGTCGCCCGCGGTGTTCGTCGACCCGCGCGACACGCTGGTATTCGAGCGCATGAGCGTCACCCTGAACGCCAGCCTGGCGAACTTCTTCGAGGCCCGTTACGAGCGCGCGACACGGCAGCGACACGAGTTCACCGTGCTGGGCGTCGGCGCCTCGCAATCCTCGGCGAACGAAATCGCCTGCCTGGTGCGCGGGGAATGCCCGCCGAGCGGCGGCGGCCGTTTCCGCAGCGCCGGGGATGCCGGCCTGCTCGATCTCGCGCCGCTGCCGGAGACCGCCACCGAGCTGGTCGCCATGCAGCGCGCCCTCGAGCCGGTCAAGGCGACCCTGCTGCTCGGGCCGGACGCCCGCGTGGACAAGGTGCAGGCCGCCCTGCGGCAATCGCATGACGTCGTGTCCTTCGCCACGCACGGCGTCGGCGCGCATCGTCTCGAGAGTGTCGGACTGATCGAGCCGGCCCTGTTGCTCGGTCCGCCGGCCGAGGGGCGGCGATCTTTCCTCAGCGCCTCCGAGATCGCCACGCTGCAGCTCAACGGCCGGCCCATCGTGGTGCTGTCCGCCTGTGACACCACCCGCGCCGGCAACGGCTCGATGCACTTCGACGCCCTGTCAGGTTTCTACCAGGCTTTCCGGCTGGCCGGTGCGGAGGGCCTGGTCGCGACCCAGTGGGAGGTCGCGAGCGACGCCGCCACGCGGCTCATCCCCGACTACGTGGCACGGGTGCGCAAGGGCGCCCCCTTCGCAGAGGCGTTGCGGGACGCAGCGTTGCAGCTGCGCGACTCCCTGCCGCCCGCCCTGCGGCACCCGGGCTACTGGGCGCCGTTCGTGTATGTTGGCGACGGCGCCGGCACCATGTAAGGGTGCGACGGCAGGAGACGCCATGCACAGATTATCTCGACACCGCGCTGAGCAGTGAGCGACGTTCCGTTCAGAGAGGCGCTCGCCGTATGGGCGCGCATCGGACTGCTCAGCTTCGGCGGCCCGGCCGGACACATCGGCCTGATCCACCGCGTGATCGTCGACGAGAAGCGGTGGCTCGACGAGCCGAGGTTCATGCATGCGCTCAACTACTGCATGCTGCTCCCCGGGCCCGAGGCGCAGCAGCTCGCGACCTACGTCGGCTGGCTGCTGCATGGCGTCAAGGGCGGGTTGGCGGCCGGCGTGCTGTTCATCCTGCCGGGGGCCGCCGCCATGCTCGGCCTCTGCTGGCTCTACGTCTCGCTCGGCGACCTGGCGCTCATCTCGGGCCTGTTTCTCGGGCTGAAGGCGGCCGTGCTCGCGATCGTGATCCAGGCGCTGGTGCGCATCGGCCGGCGCACCCTGCGAGGCACGCTCAGGCGGGGCCTGGCGGCGGCGGGGTTCATCGCGCTGTTCGTGTTCGACCTGCCGTTTCCGCTGGTGGTGCTCGGTGCGGGCCTGGCCGGCTACCTTGTCGCGCGCATGCCCGCCCATGCCGCAGCGGCAGGCCTGCAGCAACCGGGCGGCGAGGCGCCGGTCGTGCGGCCGGGTACGCGCCGGGCCGCCGGCATCTGCCTGCTGCTCTGGGCGCTGACGGTCGGCGGCCTGCTGGCGGCGGCGGGCCATGAAAACGTCTTCACCCAGCTCGCGGTGTTTTTTTCCAAGATGGCGATGGTGACCTTCGGCGGCGCCTACGCGGTGCTTGCCTACGTGGCCCAGCAGGCGGTGGAGCACTATCACTGGCTGGCGCCCGGCGAGATGCTCGACGGGCTCGCCCTCAGCGAGACCACGCCCGGGCCCCTGATCCTGGTGACGCAGTTCGTGGGATTCCTGGCGGCCTACCGCGAGGCGACGGCCCCCGGGCTGTTGGCCGCGACGCTGGGTGCGATACTGACGACCTGGGTCACCTTCCTGCCCTGCTTCGTGTGGATCTTCGCCGGGGCGCCGCACATCGAGCGAATGCGCACCAATCCCGCGCTGTCCGCCGCGCTCGGGGCGATCACCGCCGCGGTCGTCGGCGTGGTCGCCAACCTGGCCCTGTGGTTCGCGGTCAACTCGCTGTTTGCCGAGCAGCACAGGGTGACGGGGTTCGGCGTGGACATGCAGTGGCCCGTGCCGGGCAGCGTCCAGCTGCCGATGCTGGCGATGACCGCAATAGCCTTCGTCTGCGCGTTCGCGCTGCGGTTCGGGCTCCTGCCGCTGCTCGGGACCTGCGCCGCGTTCGGCATGGCGTGGTCGCTGCTATTCGGGCAACACGGTCTCTAGCAGCCAGGCCTCGACGCGCGGCGTATCGCTGATGTCGCCGATGTACTGCCGCTGCGGCGTGTAGTAGCCGGGCTCACCGCGGCTCAGGCCACGGTACACCTTGGTGGCGAAATTAAGCCCGCCGACGTTGCTCGGCAACGTCACCCCACGAATCTCCATGTAGGTGGTATCGGCGCTGGTGGGCTGGCCGACGTGCGTGACGCGCGGCAGCGCCATCACCGTATCCGAGAAATCCAGGCAGGCGCTCACGCAGACACTGTCGGTGAGGTAAATGAGGCGGCCGCGGAACGCGGGCTCGGCAGGGGGCGGCTCAGCCGCCGACTCCTCGTCACGCCGCACCCGGAACAGCGGCTCCCCCTTGTCGAGCGCGACACGCATGCCGTCCACCAGTCCGGCGAAGTAGCGGTACATTTCGCTGTCCTCGCCGGCCTGCTCGCTGATCATCGGCAGGATCGACTCGAAATGCAGCAGGTTCTCCGCAGAAACGCGGTGATCGACGTAGGCGCCGGCGGTCCGTTGCCGTTGCTCGAAGCTCAGCCGCTCGAAGAAGGCGTCGCCATACAGCCCCCGCACGAACGGTTCGCTCCAGTAGGAGCTGCCGCCGCTGTTGCCGCGCACGTCCACGACCACGAAGTCCGCGTCCCGGTAAGTGCCGAGCGCCGCAAACGTGTCCCTCATCGCCACGACGGCGTCGCCTTGCGCCCCGAAGCTCGGCAGCGTCAGCCAGGCGCCGCGCCGGCCGAAGTCCCGCAACTCCAGCGCGCGGTCCTGCGGCGCGCCTGCCGACAGGGCGCGCTGCAGCTCTGCCGGCGGGCTGCTGCGCCAGCGGAGCTCGTGCTCCACCCTTTTGCCCGCAATCATGAAAGCACAACGGGCCGGTCGCTCGACCAGCGGGTTGCCGTTGCTGAGCAGCAGTTTCGGGGCGTGCCGGAAGCGGTTCGCCGGCAGCTCGGCGCGCGCGTAGAACGGCGCCACGCTGGCCTGCCAGAGCGCTTCGGCACTGCGACCGTCGCAGCCCTCGAGGACGGCGCCGGGCGCCAGGCCGACGTCTTCGGCCGCGTGCCGCAACTCGAAGGCGGCGCCGTTCCACGCCAGCACGATGCCGGCCCACTGGTGCCAGCGGAAATCCAGCCAGAAGTTGAGGCTCAGGTGTGCGTCGGCGAAGCCCTGCACGTAATAGAGCAACACGTGCTGGTAGGCGCCAAAGCCCTTGACCTCGGGAATCCGGGCCAGCGCGCGATCGTAGCCGTCGATGAACCAGTCCCGGAACGGCGGATTGAGCTCGTCCACCGGGCCCGGGTGGTGGCGCTCGATGACCTGGTGGATGAACTCCAGGTCCGTACGGGCCATCTGCTGCCAAGGGTTCTCGGGCGGGTGCGGCGCCGGCATGTTAGCGCAAGCGGAGAGCAGCAGGCCCGCGACGATCGCTGCACATGCTCTGCTCATGTCGATACCTCCTGTCGAGCGGCGCGCAAAGTATTCGCCAGGAAGCGCGGCAGACGCAAACAAGCGCCACCGGCCCCTGGTTTCTGTGCTATATCAACAGCCATTCCGAGGCTGTCATCGGTGCCGGGCGATGTCTTACAAGCAATTCTTCAGTGTCCTCCTGGCGCTGCTCGTGAGCGTCGGCGTTACGCCGACGCTTGCCGGCGGCGACCCTGCAGTGACGGTTGAAATCGTCCCGGCCGACCCAGCCGCCGGCTTCAACTTTCCCTATGTCCTCCGCACGCCGGCCGATGGCCGCGTGCCGGAGCGCCCTTATCTCATCGTCGAGTCCAACAACACGGGCGCAGACGACGATTTCGAGCATCACCTCGCGGGTGCGGAATCGTTCGCGCTCGGACAGGGAATCGGGCCGACCGTGGCTCGCGAGCTTGCGATGCCGCTGCTCGTGCCCGTTTTCCCGCGCAGCAGGCAGGAATGGTGGATTTACACCCATGCGCTCGACCGGGACTCGATGATGCTGGGTGTGGAGCCCAGGCACCGGCTCGACCTGCAGCTGCTGAACATGGTGGGGGACGCGCGCCGGCGGCTGAAGGAACGGGACGTAGTCGTGCGAGAAAGATTCGTGCTGGTCGGTTTCTCCGCATCCGGCACGTTTTCGAATCGCTTCGCCTTCCTGCATCCCGACAAGCTGGCCGCCGTCGTCTCCGGTGCCGTGAACAGTTTTCCGATGCTGCCGGTGGCGTCCGTCGACGGTGAACGGTTCCCGTATCCACTGGGCGTGGCGGATCTCGAACAGATTACCGGCAGGGGATTCCAAATGGAGGCTTGGCGAAAGCTCCCCCAGTTGATCTTCATGGGCGCGATCGACGACAACGACGCCGTGAAGTTCGACGATGCCTACTCCGAAGAGGAGCGAAGGGCGATCTTCGCGTTCGTCGGTGAGGAGATGTCCGCCCGTTGGCAGGCCGCCCAGCTGATCTACTCCCGCGCGCAGCCCAACGTGACCTTCACCACCTATGGCGGCGTGGGCCATTGGACGGATGGGCGGATCATGCGCGACATCCTGAACTTCACCAGTACAATGATGCGTCAACAGGCCGCCGGCGACGAGCAATGACCGGCGCCTGCATTCGACGCGGCATTGCTGCCCGAGCGGACCGCGACCCGGGTCGCCAAAGATGTGGGGACGACCTCACCTCTCTGCATCACATGGGGACGGCCCCGAACAACGAGAGGTGTACCAGTGAACTGGGTCATTCTGTTTATTGCCGGCCTGTTCGAGGTCGCCTGGGCCGTCGGGCTGAAGTACACGGACGGCTTCACACGGCCCTGGCCGACCGCGTGGACGTTCCTTTCCCTGGTTGCCAGCTTCGTCTTGCTCGGCATGGCGATGAAGACGCTGCCCGTCGGCACCGCCTACGCGGTCTGGGTCGGGATCGGCACCGTCGGCACGGTGGCCCTCGGGATCGTCCTGTTCGACGAATCCACCCAGCCGATCAGGCTGGTCAGCGTGTGCCTCATTTGCGCCGGCATCGTGGGCCTCAAGCTTGCGGATGCCTGAGCGACGGCAGCCGACAGAGATCGATCCGGACAGCACAGGACTCGAAGCAACGCGATGAACGACCGAAGCGAAACTGAGCCCGGCCCGCCGACCCCCCGCAGGAAGGACGGAGCCCGCCTGCCCCGTGTCGTGCAGATCGGCTTTCACAAGTGCGGCACGCGCAGCCTCGAGCAGCTGTTCCGCGGCGCCGGCCACCCGGTGGTCAAGTACAAGCTGCGGCGACCGTTCCGCCGCAGCCGCAACGCCGGGCTGCTGATGCGTCAGAACCTGGCCGCGGGGCGCAAGATCTTCGCCGGCATGGAAGACCATCTCTTCTACGCCGACCTGATCTACCAGACCGAGAGCGACAGCTTCGAACCCATCAGGCACTTCCGGGAAATCATGCGTGATTACCCGGACACGATCCTGTTGCTCAATGTCCGCAACCGCGAAGACTGGATCAGGTCACGCCTGAAGCACGGCCACGGCGAGTTCGCCCAACGGGTCATGCGCCAGCGCAAGATCTCCACCACGGAGGAGCTGGCCGAGACCTGGCGCCGGGAGTGGGATACACACCTGGCGGAGGTGCGGGCCTTCATGGCGGATCGGCCTGACCAGCTCATCGAGTTCGATATCGACACCGGCTCGGTCGAGGGTCTGGTCGAGCGGCTGTCCGCCTACGGCCTGCGGGCCGAGGACTGGGGCGACATCGGGCGGACGCGCGGCGTGCGGCGCCACCCGCTGGTGGCCAAGCTCAAGAAGCTCTGGGCGCACGCGCGCTGGCGCCCGTCGGATTGAAGCCGGCACGGCGTCCGGGCAGCGGCGCCGTCATTGGCCGGCGGCGTTTCGCGCCAGCTCTGCTTCGAGCTGTGCGTAGGTCACCTGCCGGATGCCCATCCTGGTGAACAGCGCCTGCAGCTGGTCCCGATAATGCTCGATGGTCGGGTGCGGCACCTCGATCGCATAGGCGCGCCGCTTGGGCTGCAGCCACTTCACGGTGAAGAGCGAGGAGCTGATGTCCGCGATGAACACGCAGTCCTCGCGCAGGAAGGGCAGCAACAGCTCGAAGCCGACGCGGTTGTCGAGATGCACGGCACGGGGATATCGCCGCCGAAGTTCGTCCTGCAGCCGCGAGCGGGGATGGGCCTTGATGGCAATGCGTTCCGGCGGACAGTGCGCGCCGAGCAGCTTCATCATCCTCTCGGTGTGGGCCCACGTATCCGCGTAGTGCTGCTCGTGCGTCAGGAGCAGGATGAAATCGACTCGGGCGAGCGCCTGCCGGTCGATGCCGGTCTCCTCCGCGAGGATGCCCGAAATGCGATCGAAGGCCGGGTCGTGGAAATCGGTGCTGTCGAACGGCAGCACGACCTTGCCCTGCTCGCGATAAACGGGATGCACGAACTCGGGAAACACGGCATAGACCTTCGAGATCCAGCCGGAGGTCCCCAGGATCACCGGGTTCTTCCACCACCACCCGTAGTAGAGCTTCTTCAGCAGTGCGTCGCCGTACTTGTGCTGGAAGCTGTGCATGTGGCGCGAGCCGAGATAAGTGTGCAGGCCGTCGTCGAGATAGATTCCCTCGACTGCGGGGTCGCGGCGATGCGCGAGGTGCATGGCGTACTGGAATTCGACGTGGCGGTCGCTGCCGGTAAAGATCTTCGCCGCGGGTCGCTGCTCGAGGTATTCGCGCAGCGCCTCCATGCGGCGCTTGCGCTGGCGGGCTTTGCCGCCGCCCGGGCCGCCTTCCAGGATCAGCACGTCGCAGAACACCTGGCCGTCGCGCCGGATCACCTCGCCGAGGAGCGCGGCGTTGCGCTCGATGCGAGAGGAGATCACGGCTACGTTGCGGGCGTCTCTGTGCCGGATCGCCATGTTGACCGCCAACAGGAAATGCAGCGGCGAGGAGATGAAGTAATAGTAATAGCCCGGCACAGACCAACCCGCCTGGTTCTTTTTCGGCCGACGCTGGCCGTGACAAGTGGCGCTTCCACGAGACTGTACACGATTCCCGCCATGACGGGCGGTGCGCCGGCGGGCCGTCAGTGCCCGGGACCCGGTGGCGGATTTCCGGTCCGGACGCGTGCGTAGTAGGCTCCGGGAAAGCAGGGCCGAGGCAAAGAGCCAAGGCGATGGCATCTTGCGGGAGGCAACAGGAATGGAGACCGACACCAGGCGTCAGGGCACGTGTCTCTGCGGCGCGGTCCGCGTATCGGCCACCACGAAGGGCGATCATGTGGGGGCCTGTCACTGCACGATGTGCCGGAAGTGGGGCGGCGGACCGCTGCTGGCGACTGAGTGCCGCGGTGAGGTCGAGTTCGAGGGTGGCGAAAACCTGACCGTGTTCCGCTCGTCCGAATGGGCGGAGCGGGGCTTCTGTCGGCAGTGCGGAACCCATCTCTTCTATCGTCTGCGCGAAGGCGTCCATTACGCGATTCCCGTCGGGGTGTTCGACGGCGACGGCGAGTGGGTTTTGGCCGAGCAGATCTTCATCGACCAGAAGCCCGCATTCTACTCGTTCGCCGAAAAGACCAGGAATCTCACCGGGGAACAGGTGTTCGAGCAGTACTCCGGCAAGTGAGGCGCACTCGTCCACGCGACGCAGGCAGATGATTCGTGAATCTCCGACCTTCAACCGACGCTGATGCCGCAGCAATCGACCGCGTTCTGCTGAGCGCCTTCGGCGACCGTGAGGGCCCGGAGATCGTGGCGCTGGTCGCCGGCCTGCTGCACGACCCGACCGCCCGGCCGGCGCTGTCGCTGGTGGCGCAGATCGATGCGACGATCGTCGGTCACGTCCTGTTCACTCGGGCCCGGCTGGGGCCCGGTCACGAGGAGCTCGCAGTGCAGATCCTGGCGCCGCTCGCCGTGGTCGAGGGGCTGCATGGCGGCGGGATCGGCGGCGCGCTGGTCCGCGAAGGGCTGCGGCAGCTTGCCGAATCGCAGGTGGACCTGGTGTTCGTGCTCGGCCACCCCGAATACTACCCGCGCTTCGGCTTCCGGCCGGCGGGCGCGCTCGGGCTGGATGCGCCCTACCCGATTCCCGAGCGGCACGCCGATGCCTGGATGGTGCAGGCCCTGCGGCCGGGCCTGCTCGGCCGGGTGCGAGGCACAGTCCGGTGCGCGGATACGCTCAACGAACCGCGTCACTGGCGTGAGTAGCGCCCGCCCCGGGTTGACACCCACGGGGCACGGGTCGAGAGTGATTCATCTTCAGTTCAGGCGGCGGGGCCGAGAATGGCGGGCAGCCATGGCCGGCACGCGCCGAAGGAGACACGCGGATGCGCAAGCAGTACAGGATCAAGCAACGCAGCTGCGGGCTGTGCAAGCCGCACAAGCGGGGCATGGCGCAGCGCTGGAAGCCGCAGGACCAGCAGGCCATGCGCGAGGCGGAACGAGAGATGGCGGCGGCGGAGCCCGGATCGACGCCGGGCATCGTGTCGCGGTGACGCCGGATTGCCGGCCGGAGGAGAGGATCATGAAAATCAGGACTGCATGGTGGGTGGGGCTCATGATGCTGGCGCTGGGGGCGCCGGCGACCCTGGCCGACGAGGCCAAGGAGCGCGCCGCGCTGGCCGTGGCCGAGCAGTGGCTGGCCGCCGTGGACCAGGGACAGTACGCCAGGACCTGGAAGGAGGCGGCGAGCGTTTTCCGCAATGCCGTCACGCAGGCGTCCTGGGAGCAGTCCATGGAGGCCGTGCGCAAGCCGCTCGGCAAGACGGTGTCGCGCACGGTGAAATCGGCCAGCTACACCGACACCCTGCCGGGCGCGCCGCCGGGCGAGTACGTCGTGATCAATTTCGACACCGCGTTCGAGCACAAGGCGGCCGCAGTGGAGACCGTCACGCCGATGCTCGACGCGGACGGCAAGTGGCGGGTATCCGGTTACTTCATCCAGTAGGCCGTCTGCCGGCTTGAGCGGCGGCGCGGCGGGCGAATCCTTCGACGTCGTGGTGGTCGGCGCCGGCGCCGCCGGCCTGATGTGCGCCATCGTCGCCGGCGGCCGCGGCCGGCGGGTACTGGTCGCCGATCACGCCAACAAGGTCGGCAAGAAGATCCTCATGTCCGGCGGCGGGCGCTGCAACTTCACCAATATTCACTGCACGCCCGCCAACTTCATTTCCGCCAACCCGCATTTCGCCAAGTCGGCGCTGAGCCGCTACAGGCCGGCCGATTTCGTCGCGCTGGTCGAACGCCACGGCATCCCCTACCACGAAAAAAAGCTCGGCCAGCTGTTCTGCGACCGCTCCTCGAAGGACATTGTGCGGCTGCTGCTGGACGAATGTGCGGCGGTCGGCGCCGAGGTGCGAACGCACTGCCCGGTCACCGTCAGGCGGCTCGGCCCGCCGCATCGGCTCGAGACGCCGGCGGGCCCGGTCGACTGCGAGTCGCTGGTCATCGCCACCGGCGGCTACTCGATCCCCTCGCTGGGCGCGACGGGCTTCGGCTTCGAGATGGCGCACTCGCTCGGCATCCCGGTGCTGCCGACCCGGGCGGCGCTAGTGCCGTTCACTCTCGAGCCAGCACTGCTGCGACAGCTGGCCGACCTGGCCGGCGTCTCGCTGGACACGGTCACGGCGGCGGACGGCGCCGAGTTTCGCGAGAACATCCTGTTCACGCATCGCGGCCTGAGCGGCCCGGCGGTGCTGCAGGTTTCGTCCTACTGGACCCCGGGCGAGGAGATCCGTATCGACCTGTTCCCGGGGCTGGACCTCGCCGGGCACATCCGTGCCAGCCGCCAGGTGCGCCCGAAGCTGGAGCTGAGGAACCTGCTGGCGGAGCGCCTGCCGCGCCGCGTGGCGCAGCGCTGGTGCGAGCTGTGGCTGGAAAGCAAGCCGCTGGACCAGTTGAGCGACGCCGACATCCGGCGCGTGGCGGCGGCCTGCCAGCCCTGGGTGCTGCGGCCGGCGGGCACCGAGGGCTATCGCACCGCCGAAGTGACGCTCGGCGGCGTGGACACGCGCGCACTGTCCTCCAGGACCATGGAGTGTCGCGACCATCCCGGCCTGTACTTCATCGGCGAGGTCGTGGACGTCACCGGGCATCTCGGCGGGCACAACTTCCAGTGGGCCTGGGCGTCGGGCCATGCCGCCGGCCAATACGCCTGAGCGCCGCGAATGGTGTAGATTCACGGCCATTCCCGCCGCCTGCCGAGTGCCATGCCGACACCCCGACTGCTGACGATCCTCGCGCTCATCGTGGCGGCTGCGCTGGTCGTGTCGGGCATCGCGCCGGCCGAACGCCTGACGTGGTGGATGGAGGTGGCGCCCGTGCTCATCGCCGCTCCGGTACTGGTACTGACCTTTCGGCGCTTTCCGCTCACGCCGATGGTGTATGTGCTCATCGCCTTTCACTCGCTGGTGCTGATCCTCGGCGCCAGGTACACCTATTCGCACGTGCCGCTGGGGTTCTGGATCCAGGACCTGCTGGACCTCGCCCGCAATCCCTACGACAAGATCGGACACCTGGTGCAGGGCTTCGTGCCGGCGCTGATCGCACGCGAGATCCTGCTGCGCGGCGGCTTCGTCAACGGCCGGCGCATGTTGGCCTTCCTGGTGGTGTGCATCGCGCTCGCCATCAGCGCCTCGTACGAACTCGTCGAGTGGTGGGCGGCGCTGCTGATGGGCCAGGGCGCGCACGAGTTTCTCGGCACCCAGGGTGACGAGTGGGACGCCCAGGCCGACATGTTCTTCGCCCTGGTCGGCGCCGTCATCGCCCTGCTCGCGCTCGGCCGGTGGCACGATCGGCAGATCGAGGCGCTCGAGACGGAGCGCGCCGCGCGGACTGCACCGGCATGAGCCTGCGGCAGAACCCGCTGCAGCGCGCCCGGGACGCACTGCGGCTCGGCTTCTGGCGCATCGCCGCCGGCGGCTGGCTGCCGGCCGCCTGGTTCAACCGCGGACTGCCGTCGCGCGCGGCGCGCCAGGCCCGCCGCGGCCGGCTGCACATCGAGATCGTCAGCCACTGCTGGAACTACGCGCACATGCTGGTCTACCAGCTCAGCTCGCTGGTGAACTACCCGCCGCGCGAGGCCGACGTCACCATGACCGTATTCCATTCGCCCGAGGACCAGCGCACCGTCGAGCTGCTGGAATTCTTCGCCGCCATCGAGGCGCCGGGCGTGCGCTGGAACTGGCAGGCGCTGCCGAAGGAGCAGCTGTTTCGCCGTGCCATCGGCCGCAACCGCGCGGCGCTGGCGTCCACCGCCGACTGGGTGTGGTTCACCGACTGCGACCTGATGTTCCGCCACGACTGCATCGACGCGCTGGCGGCGCAGCTGCAGGGACGGCAGGATGCGCTGGTCTATCCGCGCGTCGAGCGGCGCACCGAGCTGCTCGCCGAGGGCGACCCGCTGCTCAGCCAGCACGAGCCGGCGGTGGTGGACATCGAGGACGAGGCGGGCTTCAAGTCCTACGCACCGGGCCGCGCTACCGGCCCGCTGCAGGTCACCCACGGCGACGTCGCGCGCGCGCTCGGCTACTGCAACCCGATCGCCTATTACCAGCAGCCGGCGGAGCGCTGGTGCAAGGCGCACGAGGACCGTGCGCATCGCTGGCTGCTGCAGAGCCAGGGCGTGCCGCTCGAAGTCCCGGGCGTTTACCGGATACGCCACGTCGCGAAGGGGCGCTATGTGGGCGACACCATGGTGACCCGCGTGCGCACCGGTTTGCGGCAACAGCAGGACGCACGCCGCGGCAGCGGCCCCGGGGCCCGCTGAGCCGGCGCGGGGGCGCCTTTCTGCCCGGCGCCGCAGCTGTCAGAATAGGCCGCAGCCAGAACAAGGTGCATGGCATGCTTTCCGACCAGACCATCCTGATTACCGGCGGCACCGGCTCCTTCGGACACGCTTTCGTGCCGATGACGCTGGAGAAATACCGGCCGAAGAAGCTCATCGTGTTCTCCCGCGACGAGATGAAACAATGGGAGATGGCCAAGCATTACGCCGGCGACCGGCGCATGCGCTTCTTCATCGGCGACGTGCGCGACCGCGAGCGGCTGTACCGCGCGCTGGACGGCGTGGACTACGTGGTGCATGCGGCGGCCACCAAGATCGTGCCGACCGCCGAGTACAACCCCTTCGAGTGCGTCAAGACCAACATCAACGGCGCCATGAACCTGATCGACGCCTGCATCGACCAGGGCGTCAAGCGGGTGGTGGCGCTGTCCACCGACAAGGCCAGCAGCCCGGTCAACCTGTACGGCGCCACCAAGCTGGCCTCCGACAAGCTGTTCATCGCCGGCAACGCCTACTCCGGCGGCCACCAGACCCGCTTCGCGGTGGTGCGCTACGGCAACGTGATGGGCTCGCGCGGCTCGATCATTCCCTTCTTCATGTCCATCCGCGACAGCGGCGTGCTGCCGATCACCGACGAACGCATGACGCGTTTCCTGATCTCCCTGGAACAGGGCGTGGAGCTGGTGTGGCACGCCTTCGACGACATGGAGGGCGGCGAGATCTACGTGCGCAAGATTCCCTCCATGCGCGTCACCGACATGGCGCGCGTGATCGCTCCCGAGGCGAAGCACGACATTATCGGCATCCGCCCGGGCGAGAAGCTGCACGAGCAGATGATCGGTGCCGAAGACTCCTTCTTCACCTACGAGTACCCGGACCACTTCAAGATCCTCGCCGCGATCGACACCGAGGAGGGCCGCAAGCTGCGCATCAAGGGCGGGCGAAAGGTCGAGGAGGGCTTCGTCTATTCCAGCGACACCAACAAGGAGTGGATGCCGCCGGAGGCGCTGCAGGCCTGGCTCGACGCCAACCGCGACAAAATCGGCAAGATCTGAGCGATGATTCCCTACGGCCGGCAGGACATTCGCCAGGCTGACATCGACGCCGTCGTCGAGGTGCTGCGCTCCGACTTCCTCACCCAGGGCCCGGCGGTGCCGGCCTTCGAGGCGGCCGTGGCCGCGAGGGTGGGCGCGGCCCACGCAGTGGCCGTCAATAGCGCCACCTCGGCGCTGCATATCGCCTGCCTGGCGCTGGGCGTCGGTCCCGGCGACGTCGTCTGGACCACGCCGGTCACCTTCGTGGCCTCCGCCAACTGTGCGCTGTACTGCGGCGCCGGCGTGGACTTCGTGGACATCGATCCGCGCAGCTACAACATGAGCGTGGCGGCGCTGCGCGACAAGCTCAAGCGGGCCGCGGACGAGAATCGCCTGCCGAAGGTGGTGATCCCCGTGCACCTCTGCGGTCAGCCCTGCGAGATGGCGGAGATCCATGCGCTCGGGCAGCGCTACGGCTTCGCCATCATCGAGGACGCCTCGCACGCCGTCGGCGGGCGCTATCGTGGCGAGCCGGTCGGCAACTGCCGCTACAGTGACATCACGGTGTTCAGTTTCCACCCGGTCAAGATCATCACCACCGCCGAGGGCGGCCTGGCGCTCACGCAGCGGGAAGAACTCGCACAGCGCATGCAGCTGCTGCGCTCGCACGGCATCACCCGCGACCCGACGCAGATGAGTCGCGCGCCGGACGGCCCCTGGTACTACGAGCAGGTCACGCTGGGTTTCAACTACCGCATGACCGACCTGCAGGCCGCCCTCGGCCTCAGCCAGCTGGCGCGGCTCGACGAGTACGTCACGCGTCGCCACGCGCTCGCGCGCCACTACGACGCGGCGCTGGCCAGGCTGCCGGTGCTGACGCCCTGGCAGCACCCGGACAGCTATTCCGGGCTGCACCTCTACGTCATCCGCCTGCAGCTCGAGCGTATCGGGCGCAGCCATCGTGACGTCTTCGACGCGCTGCGGGCCGCGGGGATCGGCGTGAACCTGCATTACATCCCGGTGCACACGCAGCCCTACTACCAGGCGCTGGGCTTCCGGGTGGGACAGTTCCCGGCAGCCGAGCGTTACTACGCGGAGGCGATCAGCCTGCCGCTGTACCCGTCCATGAGCGACGCCCAGCAGGCCGAGGTTGTGGCGGCCTTGCACGAGGCGCTGGCCGGATGAGGCTGGCCGTCATCCCGGCGCGCGGCGGCAGCAAGCG
>DAOMOU010000011.1:0-20405 GCA_035444525.1 Gammaproteobacteria bacterium
CCTACTGGCGCGGCGACGCGAAGAACGAGCAGCTGCAGCGCATCTACGGCACGGCCTGGCCGGACGCCAGGTCGCTCAAGGCCTACCTGACCCGCCTCGAGGAAGCCGAGAAGCGCGACCACCGGCGCATTGGCCGGGAGCTCGACCTGTTCAGCATCCAGGAAGGCGCTGGCGGCGGGCTGGTGTTCTGGCATCCGCGCGGCGCGCGCATCCGCCGGGTGATGGAGGACTACTGGCGCGACCAGCACGCCCGCGCGGGCTACGAGTTGCTGTACACGCCGCACATCGCGCTGGAGGACCTCTGGCACACCTCGGGGCACACGGACTTCTATCGCGAGTCCATGTACCGCCCCATGGAGGAGGACGGCCAGCCCTACCAGCTCAAGCCGATGAACTGCCCCTTCCACGTGCTGGTGTACAAGGACCGGCTGCGCTCTTACCGGGACTTGCCGATGCGCTGGGCGGAGCTCGGCACGGTGTACCGGCACGAAATGTCAGGCGCGCTGCACGGCCTGATGCGGGTGCGCGGCTTCACCCAGGACGACGCGCACGTGTTCTGCCGCGAGGAGCAGATCGAGGAAGAGGTCCTGCGGGTGCTGGACCTCACGCTGGGCATGCTGGGGGACTTCGGCTTCGACAATTTCGAGGTGAACCTGTCCACCCGTCCCGAAAAGGCGGTCGGCTCGGTCGAGATCTGGGACAAGGCCACGTTGGCCCTGCGGGGCGCGCTGGAGCGCAAGGGGCTGGAGTTCATCCTCGACGAGGGCGGCGGCGCCTTCTATGGGCCGAAGATCGACCTGAAGATCGAGGACGCCATCGGCCGGAAGTGGCAGTGCTCGACCGTACAGCTCGATTTCAACCTGCCGGAGCGCTTCGAAATGGAGTACGTGGCGGCCAGCGGCGAGCGCCGGCGGCCGATCATGATCCACCGCGCGCTGCTCGGCTCGCTGGAGCGTTTCTTCGGCATCCTGATCGAGCACTACGAGGGGCGCTTCCCGCCCTGGCTGGCCCCGGTGCAGGCCGTGGCCCTGAATATCACCGACAAACAGGCGGAATACGTGGATTCCGTCGCGAAAACCCTGAATGAACAGGGGTTTCGGGTCGAAGCCGACTTGAGAAATGAGAAAATCGGCTTTAAAATCCGCGAGCATACTATGCAAAAGGTGCCCTTCCTGCTGGTCGCGGGCGACCGGGAGAAGGAGGCTGGTTCGCTGGCCGTGCGTTCGCGCAGCGGCGAGGACCTGGGGTCGATGTCCATCGAAGACCTCGGGGAATTCCTCGCGCAGCAAGTCGCGAAGCGCGGCCGGTCTGTTATGGAGGATTGACGCATCACAGCGTCCAAACGTGTTCGGCGCAACGATGATATCGGCGCGCCACAATTGAGGATCATCGGCTCGGACGGCGAGCAGCTCGGCATCATGAGTCGCGAGGCAGCCTTGAGGCTGGCGGAGGACGAAGGCCTGGATCTCGTCGAAGTGGCGCCCACCGCGGAGCCACCGGTTTGCAAGGTGATGGACTACGGCAAGTTCGTCTTCGAGCAGAACAAGAAGAGCCAGGTCGCGAAGAAGAAGCAGCGACAGATCCAGGTCAAGGAAGTGAAATTCCGGCCGGGAACCGAGGAGGGCGACTACCAGGTCAAGCTCAAGAACCTCGTCAGGTTTCTCACGGCAGGCGACAAGGCCAAGGTAACCCTGAGGTTCCGGGGCCGGGAGATGGCGCACAAGGAACTCGGCGCCAAGCTCCTCGAAAGGGTGCGGGACGATCTGCTCGAGCTGGCCTCGGTGGAGCAGTTTCCGCAAATGGAAGGGCGGCAGATGACCATGGTGCTGACGCCCAAAAAGAAGTGAGCCGCGGACCGAGGGGCCGAAATCCCGACGCCGCGGCTACGCCTGCAGGGCCGACGAGCCCGACCAGGCCATAAAACGACGGAGAAACGACATGCCCAAGTTGAAGACCAATCGCGGGGCCGCCAAGCGGTTTCGCGCCACGGGCGGCGGCGGCTTCAAGCGCGGCCAGTCCCACCTGAACCACATCCTTACCAAGAAGAGCACGAAGCGGAAGCGCCACCTTCGCTCCACCGAGATGGTGGCAGAGAGCGATGTGAAGGCCGTCCGCAAGATGCTCCCGTACGCGTAAGGAGGTGATTCATGGCACGAGTTAAGCGCAGCGTGACCGCCCGTGCGCGTCACAAGAAAATCCTGAAGAAGGCCAAGGGGCACTACGGCCAGCGCCGCAAGAGCTTCCGCGTCGCCAAGCAGTCGGTGACCAAGGCCGGCCAGTACCAGTACCGCGATCGCAAGGCCCGCAAGCGTGATTTCCGCGCCCTGTGGATCGTGCGCATCAACGCCGGCGCGCGCATTCACGGCCTGTCCTACAGTCGTCTCATCGACGGCCTGAAGAAGGCCGGCGTCGAGTTGGACCGCAAGGTCCTGGCGGACATGGCGGTGTTCGAGCCGGAGGCCTTCGGCGCCATCGCCGAACAGGCCAAGGCCGCACTCGCCGCTTAAGCCGCGCCGGAGCGATCCGGACTGGCCGCCGCGCCACGGGCGCCGCGGCGACGGCACGAAGGGGGAAGGCCTTGCGGGGCCTTTCCCCTTTTCTGTTGAGGGGGATGACATTGGACCAGGACACGGGCGGCGTGAGCCGCGATGCAGGGGCGCTGCTGGAGCAGGGCCGGCTGGAAATTGCGGCCTGCGAGGACCTCGCGGCGCTCGATGAAGTGCGGGTCCGCTACATGGGCAAGAAGGGCCTGCTCACGGGGCTCCTGAAGTCCCTGGGCGGGCTGTCGGCCGAGGCCCGCCCGGCGGCCGGGCAGGTCATCAACGAGGCCAAGGAGGCGCTGCAGGCGGCGCTGGGCGCGCGCAGGGCCTGGCTGGAGGAGTTGCGCGAGCAGGCCGCGATCACGGCACAACGCATCGACGTGACCCTGCCCGGCCGCGGCGAGGCGATGGGCGGGCTGCACCCGGTGACCCGCACGCTGCGGCGCATGGAGACCATTTTTCGCCAAGCGGGCTTCGAGGTGCACACCGGGCCGGAGGTGGAGGACGAGTTCCACAACTTCGAGGCGCTGAACATCCCCGAGCATCACCCGGCGCGGGCCATGCACGACACTTTCTATTTCGGCGACGGGCGGCTGCTGCGCACCCACACCTCGCCGGTGCAGATCCGCTCCATGCGGCGGCAGGGCGCACCGATCCGCCTGATCGCCCCGGGGCGCGTGTATCGCTGCGACTCCGACCAGACCCATTCGCCGATGTTCCACCAGGTCGAGGGCCTGGTGGTCGACCGGGGCGTCAGCTTCGCCCATCTCAAGGCCGTGCTGCACGACTTCCTGGAGCGCTTTTTCGAGCGCAAGGTACGGCTGCGCTTCCGGCCGTCGTACTTCCCTTTCACCGAGCCGTCGGCGGAGGTCGACGTGGAATGGGGCGACGGCTGGCTGGAGGTGCTCGGCTGCGGCATGGTGCACCCGCGCGTACTGGAGTTCGGCGGCATCGATGCCGAGGAATTCACCGGCTACGCCTTTGGTATGGGGGTCGAGCGTCTGGCCATGCTTCGTTATGGAGTCAAAGACTTACGACTCTTTTTTGATAATGATTTGAGGTTCCTCCGGCAGTTCAACCAAGGGGCGGTGCGATGAAGTTCAGCGCGCGCTGGCTCCGCGAGTGGGTCGATCCGCCGGTGGACACCGAGACCCTCGTCCACCAGCTGACCATGGCCGGACTGGAAGTCGACGGCACCGCACCGGCCGCCCCGGCCTTTTCCTCGGTCGTGGTCGGGCAGGTCGAGTCGGTCGAGCGCCACCCGGACGCCGACAAGCTGTCGGTCTGCCGGGTGGATGTCGGGGCGCCGGAGAAACTCGCCATCGTGTGCGGCGCCCCGAATGTGCGCGCCGGCATGAAGGCGCCGGTCGCGCTGGTCGGCGGCGAATTGCCGGGCGGATTGAAGATCAAGCGCGCGAAGCTGCGCGGGGTCGAGAGCCACGGCATGCTGTGCTCGGAGCGCGAGCTCGGGCTCGGCGATGGGCACGAGGGGCTCTGGGACCTGCCGGCGGATGCGCCGGTCGGTGTTGGGCTCCGTGACTGGCTGGGCCTCGACGACACCGTGATCGACGTGGACCTGACGCCGAACCGCGGCGACTGCTTCAGCGTGCTGGGCATGGCGCGCGAGGTCGCGTTGCTCAACGGCCTGCCGCTGGGTGGCCCGGAGATCGTCCCGGTGGCGCCGGCCACCAGCGATGAGTTGCCCGTCGAGGTGCGTGCGCCGGAAGCCTGTCCGCGCTTCTGCGGACGCGTCATCCGGGGCATCCGCACGGATGCGCAGACGCCGCTCTGGATGGCGGAGAAGCTGCGCCGGGCCGGCTTGCGTCCCATCCACCCCGTGGTGGACGTCACCAACATCGTGATGCTCGAGCTCGGCCAGCCGATGCACGGCTTCGATCTAGGCAACCTGCGCGAGGGCATTATCGTCCGTCTCGCCGCGCCCGGCGAACGGATCGTGCTGCTCGACGGTCGCGAGGTCGCACTGGCGCCGGACACGCTGGTGATCGCTGATCATGGTGGCCCGCGCGCCGTGGCGGGGATCATGGGCGGCGCGGATTCCGGTGTTACCGAGCGCACTCGCGACGTCTTCTTCGAGGTGGCGTTCTTCGCGCCGCTGGCCATCGCTGGACGCGCGCGGCGCCTCGGTTTGCACACTGACGCCTCGCAGCGCTTCGAGCGCGGCGTGGATCCGGCGCAGCAGCGTCGGGCCGTGGAGCGCGCCACGGCGCTGCTGGTGGAGATCGCCGGCGGGCAACCGGGCCCGGTGATCGAACGCGTTGCCGAGCAATACCTGCCCGAGCGCAGCCCGGTGCGCTTGCGGCGTGCGCGGCTCGCCATGCTGCTCGGCCACGAGTTGCCAGATGAGGAGATCGAGCGGATTCTCGAGGGGCTCGGAATTCGCCTGGCTCCCAGCGACGAGGGCTGGGAGGCCGTGCCACCCTCGCATCGCTTTGACATCGCCATCGAGGCGGATCTCATCGAGGAAGTTGCCCGGGTGCATGGCTACGACCGCCTGCCGGAGGCGCGCGGCGCGGGCGCCGCCGTGCTCGGCGAAGCCAGTGAAGCCCGGGTGCCCGGGGTGCGCCTGGCCGATATGCTGGCGGCGCGCGGCTACCAGGAAGTGGTGACCTACAGCTTCGTCGACCCGCAGCTGCAGACGAAGCTGTTTCCCGAATCACGGGCTCTGCCGCTCAGCAACCCGATTTCGACTGAGCTGAGCGACATGCGGGTCTCGCTCTGGCCCGGGCTCGTTCACACCCTCAAGCGTAATCTCAGCCGGCGGCAGAGCCGCGTCCGTATTTTCGAGCAGGGCCTGAGATTTATCTCGCAAGACAATGAATTGAAACAACTTACTACTATCGCTGGGCTCATCGCAGGCGCCCGCCTTCCGGAGCAGTGGGGCGCCCCGGCGGTGCCGGCGGACTTCCACGACGCCAAGGGCGACGTCGAGGCGCTGCTGGGTCTCAGCAACGCGGAATGGGTGTTCGCGCCGGCGGAGCATTCCGCGCTGCACCCGGGACAGTGCGCGCGCATCCTGCGGGACGGTCGCGAGGCCGGCTGGATCGGCGCGCTGCATCCGCGCCTGGTGAGAGCGTTGGACCTGGAGCGTGCGCCGTTGCTGTGGGAACTGGACGAGGCAACTTGTTTTGCGGCGGAGTTGCCGGCGTTTCGCGAAATCTCGCGCTTCCCGGCCATTCGTCGCGACGTTGCCGTGGTGATCGACGAGGCCGTGCCGGTGCAGGCAATGGTCGATGCGATCCGGTCCGCGGGCGGCGCCCTTTTAACAGAATCCAAGGTTTTCGATGTGTATAGCGGCGAACGTATAGATTCGGGTCGAAAAAGTGTGGCTTTCGGCTTGATATTACAGGAATCTTCGCGCACTCTTACCGACGAAGAGGCCGACCGGGTCGTGGCCGCGGTGGTGGCCCGTCTCGCGTCGGAGTTCGACGCCAGGATGAGAGACTGACATGGCACTCACGAAGGCAGAAATGGCTGAGGCGCTGTTCCAGGATATGGGCCTGAACAAGCGTGAAGCGCGCGAGCTCGTCGAAATGTTTTTCGAAGAGCTGCGCACCGCGCTGGCGAACGGTGAGCAGGTCAAGTTGTCGGGCTTCGGCAATTTCGACCTGCGTGACAAGAACCGGCGTCCGGGCCGCAATCCGAAGACCGGCGAGGAAATCCCCATCACGGCGCGCCGCGTGGTGACGTTCCGACCCGGCCAGAAGCTCAAGACTCGCGTGGAAGCCTATGCTGGAACCGGGGAATAACGACGAGCTGCCGGCCATCCCCGGTAAACGCTACTTCACCATCGGTGAAGTGAGCGAGCTGTGCGGCGTGAAGCCGCACGTCCTGCGCTACTGGGAGCAGGAATTCCCGCAACTCAAGCCGGTCAAGCGCCGCGGCAACCGGCGCTACTACCAGCGGCGCGATGTGCTCTTGATCCGCCAGATCCGCAGCCTCCTGTACGAGGAGGGCTTCACCATCGGCGGCGCGCGCCAGCGGCTCACCGGCGACGACGCCAAGGAGGACCTGACGCAGAGCGTGCAGATTGTCCGCCAGCTGCGCGTCGAGCTGGAAGAAATCCTCAAGATCCTGCGCAGCAAGTAGCGCCGGCTGCGGTCGGCGCCCGGCGATTCCTGGCCTATACTCGCAGCACGGGCCACGCGCGGACGACTGCTCCCCCAGCAAGCCGCCGGGCCCCCAAGGAGGGGTCATGCGCCGCCTGTTCCTGCCGTTCCTTTTTTTCACGGTTGCGTTCCTCGGTGTCGGCTGTTCCCGCCAGGCCCCGCCCACCGAACCGACCGCGGCAGCGGATACGCCAGTAACTGCGGAGGCGCCCCGCGAGGTACCCGGCGATGCCGATTGCCGCCTGACCATGGGCTGGGATCCCTGGCCACCCTTCCATTACGAAGACGTCGGCGGCCAGTTGGCCGGCTTCGACGTGGAGCTGCTGCGCGCCATGGCGGCCGACGCGGGCTGCGGGCTGGTATTCGAACGGGACAGCTGGGCGGCGTTGCTGGCGAAGCTGCGCGAGGGACGAATCGACCTGCTCACGGGCGCGACCATCACTGCGGCCCGGCAGGAGTTCGCCGTGTTTTCAGCACCGATAAGACGTGAGGAGTTCGGCCTGTATGTCCGTGCCGGGCAGATTCCTGCGTGGCCCGCCGACGAGCCACGGGCGTTGATGGAGCAGGGATTCAGGCTCGGCGTCATCGGCGCCTACGTGTACGACCCCGCCATCGAGGCAATCCTCTCGGAACCAGCCTACACCGAGCAGCTGGTCTACGCGCACTTCGGCGAGGCCCTCGGCGGCCTGCTGCTCGACGGCGAGATCGACGGCTTCGTCGAGGAAGTGTATGCCGCAGCCAGTATCCTCCGTCGTCTCGGGCTTGCCGATGCGATCACGCGCCACCCGATGCGGCTCGGCGAAGGCACTGACGTCCACATCATGTACAGCAGGGCCAGCGTGGCGCCGGAACAGGTGGAGCGCCTCGGGGAAGCCCTGTCGAAGCTGAAGTCATCAGGCGCCTACGAGGCCCTGCGGGTGCAATACCTCGAGTGATGCCGGGCCCCAGGCGAGGCACACCGCCCTTTGCCGGGGCAGAGGCATCGGTTATCATGCGCGTCCCCTTGGACGCATCCCTGAGGCGTCCAGATTCCCTTCGGTCGGGGCGTGGCGCAGCCTGGTAGCGCACCTGCATGGGGTGCAGGGGGTCGGAGGTTCAAATCCTCTCGCCCCGACCATTCGATCTCCTAGTTCCGGCACGCATGGACCTGATCCGATCCCGCGCAGGCCGCAAGAGCCTCTTTGCCTTGCTCTACCTCGCGGAGGGCGCGCCCATCGGCTTCATCTGGTGGGCGGTGCCCAGCCGGTTGCGGGAGGCGGGCGTGCCGGTCGGCACCATTGCGCTGCTGACCTCGGTGGTGATCCTGCCCTGGGCGTTCAAGTTCCTGTGGGCGCCGCTGGTCGACGTGCTGCGCGGGGCGCGCTGGGGACGGCGTGCCTGGATCGTGTCGGCGCAACTGCTGATGGGCCTGACCCTGCTGCCGCTGGCCTTTGTGCCCTGGGAAGACTCGATCGACCTGCTGCTGGCCATCCTGCTGTTACATGCCTTCGCCGCCGCCACCCAGGACGTCGCAATCGATGCGTGGGCGATCAGCATCACGACGCCGGAGGAGCGCGGCGGCATCAACGGCTGGATGCAGTCGGGCATGCTGTTCGGCCGCTGGCTGTTCGGCGCCGGGTTCCTGATCGTCGCACACCGGGTCGACGACACGACGGCCGTGCTCGCCATGGTCGGCGTGATCTGGACGACTGCGCTGGTGGTGGTGCTCGCCTCGGACCGTGAGGATGACTGCGTCGGGAGTCCCCTGCTGGCCTCGGTCAGGGCACGCCTTGGGGAGTTCCTCGCTACGCTGCGCAGCGCCTTGGGCAAGCGCGAGACCTGGCTCGGGATCGCCCTGGCGATGATCGCATTTGCCGGCTTCAAGGCGGTCGGCGATCTGGCGGGACCGTTCCTCGTCGACCAGGGACTGGCCCAGGCGCAGATCGGGCATTTCTTCACCGGCGCACTGGTGTCCATGATCGTCGGTGCGCTGGTCGGCGGCTGGACGGCCGACCGGTTCGGCAATGTGCCCGCCATCCGAGGCTTCGTGGCGCTCGCGGTGGTGGTGATCCTCGCGACGAGCGCTGCGTCGATAGGTCGCGGAGACGGCAAAGTCGTGGTGATCCTCGGTCTGCTCGCGGTGTACCTGTGCGCCGGTCTCATTACGGTGTCGGCCTATGCGCTGCTGATGCAACTCACTGACCCGAAACTCGGGGCGACGCAGTTCTCGGCCTACATGGGCGCGGTCAACGCCTGCGAGTCGTGGTCAGGCTTCACGGCCGGGCAGTTGGCGCAACGCTTCGACTATCCGGTCGCCTTCGCGGCCGTCGCGCTCGTCTCGCTGCTGGCGTTGCCTTTGCTGGCGCGGATCCGGCGGGCCGCGCCGCCGTCGCGGGGGATCCGCTGCTAGTCCCTGTGCCCGGTTTCCCCGCCGGGCGGCCGCGGGCCGCCGCGCAGCCGCTCGACGATGGCCTGGGCGCGCGCGCGGGCTTCCTCGCGCCGCGCCGGGTCGCGCGCCAGTCCCTCGAGGTCCGCCAGCAGCACGTCGATGCCGGCCGGCGGCGCCTCCGGGTCGTGCTTGTCGGCCATGCCGAAAAGGTTGATCCAGCGCTCGGTGCGGCGCCCGAAGTGCACTACGCCGTAGAACCGCTTGCCGCCGTCGTCGCCCGGCACCAGCAGGTCGATCAGCGCGGCGATGATGGACACCGGGCTGAGCAGCAGGTCGCGCAGGCCGTCGACCAGCAGCTTGACCTGGAACACGATCACGTCGCGCAGGACTGGGAATCGCTTGTCGCTCATCTGGGGGCCGCTCCGTGCCGTGAACTCGTCGCAAGACCAGGCTTGTTACACTCCAAAGTTAGCAGGAAGCAGGGAGGACCGGGGCCTTGGACGTCGAAGTGCTCGAAATTCGGCAGCACCTGGCGCGATTTGCGCCATTCGAGGGCCTGTCGGACACGCTGCTGGACGAAGTGGCGGGCCGGATCGACGTGGTTTATTTCAAGGCGGACAGCGAAATCCTGCGGCGCGGCCAGCAGATCGATGAACTGCATTACATTCGCAGCGGTGCGGTCGAGGTCTACCGGCGCAACGGCGCACTTCACAACCGGCTGGAGGAAGGCGACATCTACGGCCACTTCAGCCTGCTGCGCAATCACCGCGTGCATTTTCCGGTCAAGGCCATCGAGGACACCCTCATTTACCTGGTGCCGGACGAGACCTTTCAGCGGCTCTGCGCGGAGGACGAGCAGTTTGCCGACTTCGTCGAACTCGAACGCCCGCGGCTGAGGAGCACGGTCGAGAAACACGCCGGCGACGCCACCATGACCACGACGCGGGTACGCAAGCTCATTACACGCCTGCCGGTGATCGTGGCCGCCGACGATACGGTACAGGAAGCGGCGCGCCGCATGAACGAGCAGCACGCCACCGCGGTGCTGGTGCTGGCCGAGCCCGACGAAAATCCACGTTACAACATCACCGACGATACGGGCGCACCGCGGCGGCTACTCGGTATCCTCACCGACAGTGACTTCCGCAGCCGGGTCGTGGCGGAGGGCCTGCCGCCGGGGACACCGGCCGGCACGCTGGTCCAGGGCCATCCGTTCACGGTGCAGTCGGACGAGACCCTGCAGGAAGCGATGCTCTGCATGTTGCGCAACAACATGCAGCACCTGCCGGTGCTCCATCGGCGCCGGCCGATGGGCGTGCTGCATATCTCGGACATCATCCGTCACCAGACACACACCAGTCTGTACCTGGTCGAGCGGATTTTTTCCCAGGGCAGCGCCGAGGCGCTCGCCCGGCTGCTGCCGGACGTGCGCGAGGCTTTCGTGCGCATGGTGGAGGAGGGCGCGAATTCGCAGATGATCGGCAGCGCGCTGTCCACCATCGGCCGCAGCTTCACCCGCCGCTTGCTGGCGCTGGCGGAGGAGGAACTGGGCCCGCCCCCGGTGCCCTACAGCTTCATGGCGCTGGGCTCGATGGCCCGCAACGAGCAGAGCATCGTCACCGACCAGGACAATGCGCTGGTGCTGGACGACGCGTTCGAGCCCGAGCGGCACGATACCTATTTTGCCGCCATGGGCAAGATTGTCAGCGACGGCCTGGCGGCCTGCGGTTACACCTACTGCACCGGCGACATCATGGCCACCAACCCGAAGTGGCGCCAGCCGTTGCGCGTCTGGAAGCAGTACTTCCGCGACTGGATCGAAAGTCCCACGCCGGAGCGCCTGCTGCACAGCTCGATCTTCTTCGACCTCGACAGCGTGCACGGCCTCGACTCGCTCGTGGTCCAGTTGCAGGACCTGGTCGCCGAGAAAGCGCCCGGCAGTCCGTTCTTCCTGGCGGCCATGGCGCGCAACGCCTCCAACCGGACGCCGCCGCTGGGATTCTTCCGCAATTTCGTGATGGAGAAGGACGGCAAGCACAACAACACCATCAACCTGAAGCGGCGCGGCACGGCGCCGATGACCGACCTGATCCGGGTGCATGCGCTGGCCGGCGGATCCACGGCACAGAACTCCTTCGACCGGCTCAACGACATCGAGAAGACCGACTTGTTGCCGTCCGGCGTGGGCGACCGGATCCGCTATGCGCTGGAGTTCATCTCCATGGTGCGTATCCGACACCAGGCCATCAGCTTGCAGCGTGACCAGGCGCCGACCAACAGCATCGAGCCCGCGAACATCTCGAGCACGGAGCGCCACAACCTGAAGGACGCCTTCCAGCTGCTGAGTGATGCGCAGAAGTTCCTGCAGTTTCGCTATCCCGTGCCGTCGCGGCACGGATGAGGCGCGGGGCGATGGAATTGAGCGAGCAGCGTGGGCCACTGGCAGCAATGGCCTGGCCGGAGCGCATCGCGCGCGCCGCCGCGGCCGCCAGCGACGCCCGGCTGCGGCGTTTCCTTCAAGATTGGAAGCTGCGGCCCGACCGGCCGCTCGGCGACACGCCGCTGGTCGCCATGGACTTCGAGACCACGGGACTGGATTCGCGTCGCCATTCCATTGTCAGCATCGGCGTGGTGCCGTTCACGCTGGAGCGCATTCAGTTCTCGCAGCGGCGTCACTGGCTGCTCAAGCCCCGCTTCAACCTGCAGGAGCGTTCCGTCACTCTCCATCGAATCACGCACTCCGACCTGGCAGCGGCGCCGGACCTGCGGCTGGTGCTGGACGAGGTGCTCGGAGCGCTGGCCGGACGCCTGCCGGTAGTGCACTACCACCACATCGAGCGCAACTTCCTGGACTCCGCGCTGCGCCACCGGCTCGGCGAAGGCCTGCTGATCCCGATGATCGATACCATGGCACTGGAGGCGCGCGTCTACCGGCAATCCCTGGCGGCGAAGTTCCGCCGCTGGCTGGGCGGCAGGCCCGTCTCCATTCGGCTGCACGACAGCCGCCTCCGCTACGGCCTGCCAGCCTACCAGCCGCACCATGCCGTGCTGGACGCTCTCGCCACCGCAGAGCTGTTCCAGGCGCAGGTCGCGGCCCGCTTCGGCCCGACGACGCCGATCGGCGAGCTGTGGTGCTAGCCGGCCGGGCGCGGCTCGCTCAGCAGTCCCTTGACGATCGCATAGCATCCCGCCAGCAGCACCAGCGTGAACGGCAGGCCGGTGGAGACCGCCATCGCCTGCAGTGCGACCAGCCCGCCGCCGAGCAACAGGGCAACGGCAATGCCACCCTCGATGAAGGCCCAGAACACGCGTTGCGCCTTCGGCGCCTCGACCTTGCCGCCGGCGGTGATGGTATCGATCACGAGTGATCCCGAGTCGGAGGAGGTGATGAAGAACACCACCACCAGCACGATGCCCACGAAGGAGGTGATCTCGGTCAGCGGCAGTTCGCCGAGCATCACGAACAGCTTCAGCTCCAGGGCGGCGTCGCGCACGCCCTCGAATCCGCTGCCGACGAACTGGTTGATGGCGGTGCCGCCGAAGGTGGTCATCCACAAGACCGAAACGATCGACGGCACGAGCAGCACCGCGACCAGGAACTCGCGCACCGTGCGGCCGCGGCTGACCCGCGCGATGAACATGCCGACGAACGGCGACCAGCTGATCCACCAGGCCCAGTAGAAGGCCGTCCAGCCCTGGCTGAAATTGGCGTCCTCCCGGAAGAACGGGTTGGCCAGCGCGGGCAGATTGACCGCGTAGGACCAAAGATTCTCGAAAAAGCCCGTCAGAATCAGCACGGTCGGCCCGACGATCAGCACGAACAGCAGCAGCAGGAAGGCCAGCGTCATGTTGACCTGGGACAGGCGCTTCACGCCCTTGTCGACGCCCAGGAGAATGGAGCCGGTGGCCACCAGGGTGATGCCGAGGATCAGCGCCACCATCGTCACGTTGCCTTCCGGCATGCCGAACAGGAAACTCAGCCCGGCCGAAGCCTGCGATGCGCCGATGCCCAGCGAGGTGGCCAGCCCGAACAGGGTGGCGAACACCGCGAGCATGTCGATCACGTGCCCCGGCCACCCCCAGACTCGCTCGCCGAGCAGGGGATAGAATATCGAGCGCATGGTCAGCGGCAGGCCCTTGTTGAACGAGAACAGCGCCAGTGCGAGGGCCACCACGGCATAGATCGCCCAGGGATGCAGCCCCCAGTGGAAGATCGTCGCCGCCATGCCGAGGCGGGCGGCGCCCTCCGGGTCGCCGGCGGCCGCGCCGAGCGGCGCCCAGTCGGTCCGCGCGCCGTTCTCCATTGTGATGCCGCCCAGGGCCGCATCGAAATGCGACATCGGCTCCGAGACGCCGTAGAACATCAACCCGATGCCCATGCCGGCGGCGAACAGCATCGAAAACCAGCCGAGGTAGGAAAAATCGGGCGTCGCCTCCGAGCCGCCGATCCGTATCCGGCCCAGCGGGGAGAAGATCAGCGCCAGGCAGAGCACTACGAAGACGTTCCCGGCGAGAATGAAAAACCAGGCGAGATTACCGGTGAGCCAGTCCCGTATCGCGTTGAACAGCGGCTCGATTTCGTTCTGCAGCGCCAGGGTCAGCACGACGAAGAACAGCGTCACCACGGCCGAGATCGCAAACACCGTGCCGTGGATATCGAGGCGGATACCTAGCGGCGACGCGGTGTAATTGTCCTGCCCGATGACGTAATCGGTGTCGATCGGATTGTGCGCGCCTTCGGCAGCGGGAACGCCCTCGCTGAGCTTGTCTCGTTCCGTGGCAGATTGTTGCTTGGGTTTATGCTCCATGGGACTTCTCCGTCTGGAGGGGTTTCGTGCTCAGGGACGGAACAGGAACACGGACGAACTGGCGTGGGCCGCGGCTCGATGCTCGTCTGGCAGATAGTCGGCGTCGGGGTGACGAGTCGGGAAAGCGGCCGTCAGCGGGACGACGGCGCCCGGCCAGGATGCGGGCACAGGCGGAAGCGGCGGGAGAAACCAGCGATTTACGCGTGTCTGGGATGGGTCCGTGGCCGTTTTTCTCGTCGTTAGGCGCGCCATGTTAGCAGCTGGCCGCCGACCCTGCTCACGGTTGCGGTCCCGCAAGCCTGCCTTCAGCGTAACGTACTGCTGACCCTGCGGCCGTCGATCACCGTGCCGATGACTTGCGTGGTGTACTCGAAAGGATCACCGCCGAACAGTGCGACGTCGCCATCCTTGCCGACCTCCAGGGTCCCGACGCGGTCGTCGATGCCGAGAATGCGGGCCGGTGCGCTGGTCACCAATGACAGCGCCTGGTCGAAATCCAGGCCGTAGGGCAGGGTCATGGCGGCCTCGAAGAGCACGACGCGCCCCTTCGGCACGTAGCCCTCGTAACCGCCTTGCAGCGCGACCGGAATGCCGGCCTCGAGCAGGCGAGCTGCGGTGGTGAACGAAAAGTTCTCCACCTCCGGGCCGCGTGCCCGCATCATGGTCGGGTGCAGCAGGACGGGAACACCGGCGGTCCGGATCTCGTCGATCAGCAGGTGCGCATCGCTGGCGCCGGACAGGATCAGCCGGAACTCGAATTCCTTCGCCAGCCGCAGCGCGGTCATGATGTCGCTGTGGCGATGGACTTCAATCACCAGCGGCAACTCCCCGTCGAGCACCTGCGCAAGTGCCTCGAGGGCAAGATCCCGTGGCGGCCGTTTGGATTCGTCCTTGCCGCTCCGCTTGACCCGGTACTCGCCCGCCTTTACGAGTTGCTCGCGCAGCATGGCGACCGCCTTGCTGCGATTGCCCGGCGAACTGCGGGCATGCCCGATGGCGGCCTGCTCGCCGAGCGTCGCCGCCAGCGCGAACACCGGACGAATCACGGCCTCATCCACGGTTCCGCCCGCGGTCTTGGCGATGAGCGTCTGGCCGGAGATCACCTCGCCCGGCCCGTGGCCGGTATGAAGCGTGGTCACGCCGTGTTCGCGCAGCCAGTCGACCAGCAATTCGCGCGGATTGTAGGCATCCACGGCCCGCAGCTCGGGCTGGATCGCGGCGGATCGTTCCAGCTGGTCCTGGTCGTGCGCCTGGTTCATGGCGCCGGCCAGGCCGACCACCGAGCGCGCATCGATCAGCCCCGGCGTCGCGACCGGGGCTTCCAGGACTTCCATACCGGCGGGGATCGCCACCGCGTCCGCGGCGCCCACGGCGATGATTTTGCCGCCGCGGATGACCACTACGCCGGGCGCGAACGATTCGCCCGCGCCGGTGTGCAACACCCCCGCGCGCACGGCGATGTCCTGGGCTGACGCGGAGCCGCCGGCCAGCGCGAGCAGCAGCAATGCGGCAGCAACGGTCGATCTTGCGCTGCAGCTGCTCATCGGTGCGCTCCATGGTGTTCGTGCAGGTGATTGCCGCCGTCGTCGTCCACCAGCGCGCCGAAGCCGCCCTCGGCCACCAGCCGGTCGTCCGGGTCTGCGAGGTCGAATCGCTTCACGCCCTCGACCCAGGTCTGCTGGACGCGGGTGTAGACGCTGAAAGGGTCGCCCGAAAGGATGACGAAGTCCGCATCCTTGCCCGGCTCCAGCGAGCCCACGCGCCCGCCGAGGTCCAGCATCTGCGCGCCATTCACCGTCATCGCCCGCAAGGCGCCCTCCGGCGTCATGCCGGCGCGGATCCCCATGCCCGCCATGCGCAGGAAGTAGCGCGAGTCGGTGATCCAGTCATCGGTATGGAAGGCGACCTGTACGCCGGCCTGTTCCAGCGCCGGAGCGCTGCGACCTTCGAGGTGCAGGGCCTCGAGCTTGCCGCCCGGGCTGTCGATCAGGATCAGCGACACCGGCACCTTGGCCGCAGCGATCTCGTCCGCGACGCGCCACGCCTCGGCGGTGTGATGCAGCACCATGCGGAAGCCGAACTCGTCGCGCAGGCGGATCGCGGTCATCAGGTCGTCGTGGCGATGGCTGTGAAAGTGCACCATGCGCTTGCCGTCGAGCACCTCTACCAGCGTCTCGAGGTCGAGGTCGCGCCCGCCGTCCTGGCCGTCGTCGCCGGAATCCTTGCGCTGCCGTGCCTCGCGGTACTCACGCGCGCGGATGAACTGCTGGCGGACCAGCGCCGCCGACTTCGCGCGCGTACCCGGAAAGGGCGGAGCGCGCAGCGAGTTGGTGCCGTTGGCCAGCTTCAAGCCCGACATGGGCTCTCCCGCATCGTCGAGAATCAGCAGGTCGTCGATGACGTTGGCTTCGCGCAGCTTGAGGTACAGCGTCTGGCCGCTGACCAGGTGGCCCGAGCCCGGCATCACGTTCACGGTGGTGATGCCCCCCGCCAGGGCGCGCTTGAAGCCGGAGGAGCGCACATTGAGCGCATCGAGCACGCGCACGCCGGGCTGGATGGGTGCCGAGCCGTCGGCGCCGGCGATCTCGCCGATGTGGCTGTGGGTGTCGACGATGCCGGGCATGAGTACCTGGTCTGCCGCCAGCTCCACCACTCGTGCGTCCCGGGGGATCCGCACCGCGTCGCGCGGCCCGACGGCGGCGATCTTGCCGTTCTCGATGAGCAGCACGCCGTCGATGATCGCCGGACCCGTGACTGGAACGATGCGGGCGCCGACGAAGGCGGTGCCGGCCGCGAAGGCGGGCAGGGCGGCCAGCGTCAGCATGAGCATTGCAGCCAGGGCGGCAGCAGTGACAAAGCGATGGTGCATGCAGGGGTCCTCTCTCAGGCCCGCCGGAAAGTACCACAGTCTCCCCGGGGCAACGAAACCCGGGCTTCCCACGGCCGAGCGAACCGGCCATGCTTGCGCGCATGGATTTCGCCCAGATGAGCTCACGCGCGACGCCGGGGCTGCTGGTTTGTGCGGGTACGGCGCTGGCCGCGACCGCCGTTCCCGTGCTGTTGTCCGCCGCCCCGGGGCGGTGGGCGGGCCTGCCGATCAGCCCGATCCTGGTGGCGATCCTGCTGGGCCTGGTGCTGGCGGCGACCGCCCGCCAGCGCACGGCCTGGGCGCCGGGCCTGGCGCTGGCCGCGGGGCCCTTGCTCAAGCTGGCGGTCATGCTCATCGGCCTGCGGCTGTCGCTCGGGCAGGTGGGCAGCCTGGGCGTGCAGGCCGCGCCGCTGGTGCTCGGCGCGCTGCTGGCCGGGCTCGGGCTCGCCTGGCTGCTCGGGCGGGCCGTCGGTCTCGGCCGCAAGTTCACCGCCCTGCTGGCGGTGGGATCGGCCATCTGCGGCGCCTCGGCGATTGCCGCGACGGCACCGGCATTGCGGGCACGCCCGGAAGAAACGGCCTATGCGCTGGCCTGCGTCGCCCTGTTCGGCCTGGCGGCGACGCTCGTCTATCCCTGGCTGCTCGATGCCTGCTTCGAGACGGGCTTGCCGGTCGGCCTGGTCCTCGGCGCGGCCATTCACGACACCTCGCAGGTTACGGCGGCCGCCCTGCTGTTCGAGCAGACCTTCGATGCGACGGGCGTGGTAGCCGCTGCCACGGTGACCAAGCTGCTGCGCAACCTGTGCATGCTGGTCGTGATACCGGCCGTCGTGTGGTGGGCGCTGCAAGGCGAGACGGCCGGCCGCGCCCGGCCGGCGTTCCCGCTGTTCATTCTCGGCTTCCTGGCGCTTGCCGCAACCCGCAGCGGGGGCGACCTGCTGTTCGACGGCAGCACGGCATGGCGGATGGTGCTGGACACCGCGGCGACCATCAGCGCGTTTCTGTTTGCGATGGCGATGGCGGCCATCGGCATGGGTATCCGGCTGGCCGCGCTACGCGCCCTGGGCGTCCGGCCCGCGGTCGTGGCGTTGTTGACCGCACTCGGCATGGGCGGGGTGGCACTGGTGCTGGCCGCCCTGCTGGCCGGCCCGGGAATCTGACCGGCGGGCGGCATCGCGCCCCGCATTGCGGTCATTCCCGGGCCGGGTAGCCGTAGTGGGCGCTGATGTAGCAGCTTCGCCCGGTCGGGAACCAGCGCGCGGCGACCACCACCGGCCCGGTGCCCAGCAGGTGCTCACGTGACACGGGCTTGTCGATTTCCCAGTGAGCCGAGGGCTGGCCGAAGCGTGCGACGAAGGGCGCCGCAAACCGGTTGCGCAGGGCGATGCATGCCGCCTCGTCCTGTGCCGTCAGCGGCGAGTCCAGCCCGAGCTCGACCTCGACCAGCACCGTATCCTCGGCCATCGCCATGAGGCTGACCGGAAATTCGCCCATCCGGCCCTGGTAGCGGACCTCGTCCAGCCCGCCGCAGCCCGGTCCGGCCAGTATGGACTCCGGGGCCACGACACGTGCGGCTTCGACCGCATCGTCATAGTCGCGGCCGATCACGAGCGGCCCGATGCCGTCGTCGCGAATCGTGAAGGGAGCGTCGTCAGCGCGGGAGCAGGCGCCAGCAAAAACGCTCGCCGCCACGACGGCGGCGAGCGTTCCCGCGCGGACCCGGCGGGTCCCCTGCGTCATTCGGCCTTGATGACTCCGCATGCAATGCGCGGGCCGGCGCCGCCGATCGGCTGGGTGATGTGGTCGTCGCGATTGATGTGGATGACCAGCGCCGCACCGTCCTCATCGAGTATGGTGGCCCGGCCCTCGGCGCCGCCGAGCGAGGCGAGCATGGTGAACATCTCGACCTTGACCGAGCCGTCGTCGCGCACCACCAGGTTCGGCAGGTCGCCGGCGTCCGGCCCGGCGGGATTCATCAGGCCGTGCTCCTTGCCGTCGGGATTCAGGTGGCCCTTGGATGCGACGAAGCCTTCCGCCGGATCCTCGCAGGTGCCGACGCTGTGGATGTGGATGGCCTTGGTCTCCGGCGGCAGGCCGTGCAGGTCGAGGGAGATCAGCACGCCATGCGGGCTTTCGGTCAGCGTGGCCGTCCCGACCGGCTTGCTTTCCTTGTCGATGAATTCCGCCGTGGCCTGTTTGATCGTGTGGCCGTCCTTCTTGCCGTGGTGCTCGGCGTGTACCGCACCGGCGGCCAGGCCTGCGATGGCAAGTGCGGAAACTACTGCTGCTGCTCTCATGTGACGAAACCTCGTGGATGTTTTTGTGGTGGTGGTCGGCGCAGCCGCCTTGGGCGCGGCCAGGGAAACCATTTAAGACTGATTCTAGATCAAATCGACGGCGACTGCGCGACAGGCGGGAATGCTGAGGCCGGATCCGTCTTTTCTGCGGGTATACTTCGCGCCTGTTGTGCCAGAGAGCGAATAGCTGGGGAGCGCGATGAGCGACAGGGAAGAAAGCACCGGCCAGTCTTTCAGTCGATTCGTGGAGCGCGTCGGCCACAAGATCCCGGACCCGGTGATCATCTTCATGGCGTTCTACCCGATCGCCTTCCTGGTCACGGTGCTGATGGGCGGGCACACCTTCGAGACCATGGGTGCGGGTGGCGAGCCGGTCAGCTACCAGATCCTGCCAATGTACCAGTCGGAGCACGTGCGCTGGATTTTCGACAACGCACTGCTGCGCAACTGGCTGGCCTTCGGCAACGGCGTGCTCGCGGTGATCCTGGTGGTGATGCTGGCGATCGGGGTCGCCGAGAACTCGGGGCTGTTCGCGGCGCTGATCAAGCGGGCCGGTACACACATTCCACAGGCCTGGTTGCCGTTGCTGCTGATGTTCCTCGGCATCACCAGTTCGGTCGCCACCGACGCCGGCTACCTGGTGCTGATTCCGCTGGCGGGCCTGCTGTATGCAGGCCTCGGGCGCAACCCGCTGATCGGCATGGCGGCGGCGTTTGCCGGGGTGTCGGCGGGCTTCAGCGCCAACCTGATCCCGGCCACGCCCATCGACGCCATCATCGGCATGAACGCCCAGGCCTTCGCGGAGGCCCAGGGGGTGCCCTTCACGAAAGCCGACGGCACACCGTTGACCTACGCCACGATGAACTACTTTTTCATCGCCACCTCGACGGTCGTTTTGGCCATTACCGGGGCCTGGGTCACCAGGCGCTTCGTCGAGCCGAAGCTGGACAAGCAGCCCTTTGAATTGCCGCCGGAAATCGGCAGCAACGAATTCGAGGTGTCCGCCGCCGAGCGCAGCGGCCTCAGGGCGGCGGGCTGGGGGCTGCTGGTGGCGGCTCTCGCCATCGGCGGACTGGCACTTGGCCCGCTGGCCAGTTACAACGACGCCGACGGCAACCTGGTGCGGCCGTTCCTGAACAACATCATCCTGATGATCTCGCTGTTCTTCGTCATCGAGGGCGTGTTCTTCGGCTATGCCGCGGGCAATTTCAGGAGCGTCGGCGACGTCGTCAAGGCGATGGTCAAGCAGATGAACACCATGGGCTACATCCTGGTGCTCACTTTCTTCAGCTACAACTTCCTCGGCTTGCTCAGCTACAGCGGCCTCGGCTCCTACATCACCTACCTGGGTGCCGAGGGGCTGGTGGCGCTGGGCCTGCAGCGCTTCCCGGTGCTG
>DAOMOU010000012.1:0-20385 GCA_035444525.1 Gammaproteobacteria bacterium
GGCGCCTGGGGCGTCTATCCGTACCTGCCGAGCCGCGTGATCCTGGTGAGCGACATCGAGAGCGGCCTGTTCGTCCTGCGTGACGGCACCCTGGCAAGCGATGCCGGCATGCTCGCCTTCGGGAACTCGTCGACCGGCGCGCGCAGTGGCGCGACGGTGCAGGTTCCGGTGGTCCGCGGCACCGGCTCGAGCGGCCCCGTGTCGGTGGCCTGGGAGGCGCTGCCGGGCAGCATCGGTGCTGCCGACGGCCCGGCGGCGGGCGGCCGACTCGAATGGCCCACAGGCGATGCCCAGCCCCGCTTTATCGAGCTGCCGGTCCCCGAGCTGGCAGCCGACGGACCGGAGGTCGGGCGCTTTTTCCTGCGCCTGTTCGACCCGCGAGGGGGCGCCGTGCTGGGCGCCGCGGCGCTCGCCAGCGTGTTCGTCGACTTGCCCGGGGCCGCTGCCCGCCTGGAGTTCGAGGATCCCCCGGTCATGCAAGAGCAGCGCGGCCGGGCCCTGCTGGTGGTGGAACGGCGCGGCAGCATCGCCGGCGAGGCCAGCATGGATTTCGCCACCCGGGCCGGTTCGGCGCAGGCAGGCGAGGACTTCGCAGCCGCCGCGGGTACGCTCAGTTGGGGTGACGGCGACGGCACCGCCCGCGTCATCGAGATCGAGCTCGTCGCCGACCAGGTAGCCGAGGACGCCGAGCAGTTTTTCGTCGACTTCAGCAACCCTGCAGGGGCAACTGTGCCCCGTGCGAGCGCCACCATCACCATCGCCGCCAGCCCGGGGCCTCCCCCGCCGCCGCCACCGGCGGCGCCCGCTGGCGGCGGTGGCGCGACGGGCCTGCTCGCCCTGCTCGCAATCTGCCTGTGCCACCTGACCCGGAGAGGCCGGCCGCGATACACTAGGCTGCCCTGGCGGGCGGGATGAAAGCCCTGGTAACCGTGACGCGACCTGGCGCGGGGATGCGACCATGACACAACTGGACAAGACCGAGGCCGTCGGCCGCTCCATCCTGGGCGCCGAGCTGGATTCCGCCGAGCGCGCCGCGCTGGCGGCGGTCATGGGCGTGCAGCCGATGAAAACGGGCGACGTCGTCGTCCGGGAGGGAGAGCCGCGGCGCACCCTGTTCGTGCTCGCCGACGGCAAGCTGAGTGTCTGCAAGGGCGAAGGCGATCACGAGACCTGCCTGTACCAGCTGCGCATCGGCGAATGCGCCGGCACGCGCGCCTTTCTCGACGGCTCGGAGCGCAAGGCCAAGCTTCGCGCCGACAGCGACGGGGCGCTGCTGACGCTCGAGCCGGAGGACTTCGAGCAGCTCATCGAAAGTCATCCACGACTGGTCTACAAGGTGATGCGCGGCCTGTTCCGCGTCACGCATGCCAATCTCATGCGCATGAACCTGGAGACCGCCGAGTTGCGCAATTACATGATGAAGACCGGCGGGCGATATTGACCCCTTGACTGGTTCCCGGGTCGACGATTCACCGCATATCTACGTCGATGCGGACGCCTGCCCGGTCAAGGCCGAGGTCGTGCGCGTGGCGGTGCGCCACGCCTTGCCGGCGACCTTCGTCGCCAATTCCGGCTTGGCCTTGCCACGCGGACCGCGTGTCCGGCTGCAGGTGGTTTCCGGGGCCTTCGACGCCGCCGATGATTGGATCGTGGCCAGGCTTCGCGCCAACGACATCGTCGTCACTGCGGACATTCCGCTCGCCTCGCTGGCGTTGAGGAAAGGCGCGCGCGTGCTCGGCCCCGGCGGCAAGCCCTTTACCGACGACAATATCGGCAATGCCCTGGCCACGCGCGAACTGATGGCCGACCTGCGCGCCTGCGGCGTGGGCGGCGGTCCCCCGCCCTTCGGACCGAGGGACCGCTCCCGATTCCTGCAGGCGCTGGAGCTGACCGTCCGCGAAGCTTTGCGCGCCGGCTAGCCTGCGCCGCCGCCTCAGTTCACGATCGGCGCCAGCGCCGCGGCGATCCGTTCACCTTGCGCCGGAGTCACCAGGCTGCCCAGGATTTCCCTGAAGCGCTCGCCCTGCACGCCGGAGACGATGTACTGCCACCGGTAGGCGCGCAGCAGGCCGGCCTCGATGCGGCCGGTTTCGTCGGCGCCGACCGGCCGGCCGCAGATGCGCGCGAAGTAGCCGGCGTCCGCCCGCGCCTGGGCCTGCAGGATGCCGTCGACGGCGCCCACCAGCGCGATCAGGTCATCGACCGCCCGGTCACGCGCCTCCGCGTCGAGCCTGGCATGCTCGCGCCGCCATTCGAGCTCGTCCAGCACGGCGTGCTGCGATTCCTCGCGCCAGTGGAACAGGAACACGTCCTTGTACAGCTCGGACACGTCCGACTCCGGCTCGATGCTCTGGCGGTAATGCGCCTGGGTGAACAGTTCGATGTGACAGGTCAGGCCGAGCACCGCCCAGGTCGACTTCGACAGCACCGCGGCCGCTACCTCGTTGGGGTCCGCCGCCAGCACGTAGCCCGCGGGCATCTCGGCGCCGATCATCTCCTCGATGCGGCGGAACAGCTCCTGGTGTTTCAGCTCCTCGTCACTGAAGCGAACCAGCGCCTCGAGCGCGACCTGGTCGCCGAGCCAGTGGTCGCGGCTGACCTCCAGCACCTTGGCGTTGATGAAGCGCTCCACCAGCCCGAAGATGTTGGCGTAGGTGCGCCCCTGCACCTGACTGAGCAGGCGCTGCTCGTCGGCCGACAGGAAGTCCATGCTCCCGACCTGCGACAGCCCCTCGGGCAGGAACTTCTTGCTGAAATCGAACTTGCGCCCGCAGATCACGTCGCGGTCGATGTCCCAGCGAATGCGCTTGGAAATTTCCACGCAGCGCGCGTAGCGGCTGCTGTCGACGGCACTGGCAGCGGCATGGTTGGCGGCATGGTTGGCGGCTTGGTTGGCGGCCATAGTGCCGGTGTCCCGGATGGTAGTGGCATGCATGACTCTCTCCTCGGTCTGCTTGGAAAAAACCTGGGCTCCGTGTTCGTGCCCCGCCAGGGGGCGTTGCCTCGTGTTGGTCACCTTGCGTGCAGCCAGCCCGGCAACAGGGCGTATGGGTCGAACTCGCCCGCGTCGCGCAGCGGCACGCCGGCAGCGGCGAGCTGCGCCTGCAGCTCCCCGGTCTTGAACGCGTCGAAGACATCGGTGCAGCCGCCCACCAGCTTTCCGCCAATGAAAACCTGCGGAATCGTCGGCGCGCCGGTGCGACGGCGCAGTACCGCGCGGATCCGCCCGCCGCGGTCGCCGGCCTGGAACTCCACGGAGTCCACCGACACCACGCGGCACGGAACTTCCAGGCGCTCGAACAGGCGGCGCACTGACCAGCAGAATTCGCACCATTCCAGGGCGAACATCACGACCGGCGCCTGCGGATCGGTGATCACGCCGGCGACGTAGCGCTCGGTCTCCGCATCGGTCTCGGGCGGCGCCGCCGCAGCCGTAGGCGCCTGCGCCGCCGGCAGGTCGAAGCGGAAGCCGGGCGTCGACGCGGAGATCAACCTCTCCGCCTCGTCCATGTCGGCGGCGACATCGGCGAACAGCGGCGTGCTGAGGTAGCGCTCGCCCGTGTCGGGCAACATGCACAGCACCCGCGATCCGGCAGGGACGCGCTTGCAAAGCGCCAGCGCGCCGGCCAGCGTGGCACCGCCGGAAGTGCCGGCGAGAATGCCTTCCTGCGCAGCCAGCAGCCGCGCCGTGGCCAGGGCCTCGGCGCCGTTCACCGGCTGGAACTCGTCGACCAGGCCGGACGTGATGGCGCGCTGGGTCAGCTCAGGGATGAAATCCGGGCTCCAGCCCTGCATGAGGTGCGGCCGGAACATCGGGTGGCTGGCGGCCCGGTCCGGCGCCGCGCTGTCGGGCTGCGGGATACCGCTGCCGAGCATCGGCGCGTTGTCGGGTTCGCAGACGACGACCCGCGTGCCTGGGCTGTGCTCCCGCAGCGCACGGGCAACGCCGCTCAGTGTGCCGCCGGTGCCGGCGCCGGTGACCCAGTAGTCCAGTCCGGAAGCGGCGAAGTCCGCCAGGATTTCCTGCGCCGTGGTATGCGCGTGCACGTCGGCATTGGCCTCGTTTTCGAACTGGCGACACAGGAACCAGCCATGCGTCCGGGCCAGTTCCACCGCCTTGGCCAACATCCCGCTGCCCTTTTCGGCGGCCGGCGTGAGCACCACCTGCGCCCCCATGAAGCGCATCAGGCGGCGGCGCTCGACGCTGAAGTTCTCGGCCATCACGACGACCAGCGGGTAACCCTTGCGGGCACAGACCATCGCCAGTGAAATACCGGTGTTGCCGCTGGTGGCCTCGACCACCGTCTGCCCGGGCTGCAGCGTGCCGTCGGCCTCGGCCTGTTCGATGATCGCCAGCGCCGCCCGATCCTTCACGGAGCCCATCGGATTGGCGCTTTCCAGCTTCACGTACAGCTCTACACCCTCGGGCGCGAGCCGGTGAAGCCTCACCACGGGCGTCCGACCGACCGTATCCAGCACGCTTTGGTAGATCGCCACGATGACTTCCTCCCTTGCCCTGGCGGCGCGGCGTGGTGGCCGCCCCACATGGAGGAAGAATGAAGTACCGTTGTATGGGAACGATGTCCGCCGCGTATCGCTGCGTAACAGAAATGTTTCCGCGCGGCGCGCGGCGGGCCGGGGTCAGCGTCTCGCCAGCAGCGTCTCGAGATGCTTGAACAAGGCGGCCGTATCGACCGGCTTCGACAACTGCGCGCGAATGCCGGCGGCCGCGAGCTCTCCGGCCGCCAACTGTTCCGCGTACCCGCTATACAGGAGCACCGGCAGTTCCCGGTCCTCAGCGTGCAACCGGCGAGCCAGTTCCAGGCCCGTCATGTGCGGCATGGTGTGGTCGAGGATGGCGACGTCGAATCGCGCCCCACCGGCATCCACAGCGCGAGCCTCGAGCGGGCCGGCCAGGGCCGTCACGGCCAGGCCCCATTCGCCCAGCAAGTCCGTCATGAATTCCCGCGCGGTCTCGTCATCGTCCACCAGCAGGACCCTGCCACTCAGCGCCGCGACCGCCTCCGGCTCCGCACGACCCTCCCCGGGGTCAGCCCCGGCAGGGTCTGCCGCATGGTCGAGCGGCGGCAACAGCACATGGAAGGCGGCGCCGCCGCCACTGCGATTCGCGACGACGATGTGTCCGCCATGCTCATGGACGATGCCGTGTACGGTCGCCAGCCCCATGCCGCTGCCCTGCCCCGGCGCCTTGGTGGTGAAAAACGGCTCGAACATCCTGTGCAGCACCTCGTCCGGCACGCCCGGACCGGTGTCCTCGACCGACAGCACCACGTGGCGGCCGCGGAATGCCTGCTGACACGAGGTGCATACTGCGGCCTCGACCTCGATCCCGCGCAGGCTGACCTCCAGCGAACCCTGTCCGCCCATGGCATCCCGTGCATTGATGCACAGGTTGACCAGGATCTGCTCGAGTTGCACCGCATCGAACATGATGCCCGGGACATCGTCGTCCAGCTTGCGGGCCAGCACTACGGTGGCCGGCAGGGTTGCGCGCACCAGCCGCAGGGCGTCGGCCACCAGCGGCGCAGGCGCCATCGCCCGCGCATCACCGCGGCGCCCGCGACTGAAAGTGAGCATCTGCTGGATCAGGTCGGCGGCGCGCGTGCCCGAGTGGCGGGCACGCGCCAGGTATTGCTGCAACCTGGCATGCTCCAGCTCGCGGGCAATGTCGTCGGCCATGCCGAGATACCCCATGATGCCGGTGAGGATATTGTTGAAGTCGTGGGCGACTCCGCCGGTGAGATGGCCGATCGCCTCCATCTTCTGCGCCTGGCGCAGCTGGGCCTCCAGCCCGGCACGCTCCCGCTCGGCCTCGCGCTGCAAAGTGATGTCGCGCAGGTAGCCGACGAATACTACGCCGTCCACGCCCTGCGCCTCGGCGATGGCGAGCTCGACCGGAAATTCGCTGCCGTCGGCGCGCATGGCCGTCAGTTCGACGCGCCGCCCGAGCATGCGCGACTCGCCGCCCATCAGATACCTTTCCATGCCGCGCTGGTGCGCCTGGCGCAACCGTGGCGGCACGATCAGCTCGGCCAGCGGGCGTCCGAGCGCGTCCTCACGACGATAGCCGAAGCACCGCTCCGCGGCCGGGTTGAACTCCCTGATCCGCCCGCCGCTGTCGATGGTGATGATGCAGTCCAGCGCGGCCTCGACCGTGGCCCGCAGCCGGTCTTCGCTGCGCGACAGCGCCTCTTCCCTCTCCTTCCGCTCCGTGATGTCCCGCGTCACGGCCATGATGCGGTCGACGCCGGCCAGCCGCACGCGCTTGAGCACGACCTCGTCCCAGGCAAGAGTGCCGTCGGCATTGCGGCGGTGCCACTCGACCTTGACGACGGCGCCGCTCCTGGCACGCCGCATGGCGGCCTCGGCATCCGCCTGGGTGTACGGGGGTTCCCCGGAGCCGAGGTCGCCCGGGCCAAGTTTCAGGATCTCGTCGTACTCGTAGCCGTAGGTTTCGCAGACCCGCGGATTGACGTCGACCAGTGCACCGGTGTCGACGTCGTGAATGAAGATGCAGTCCTGCGACGCCTCGAATATGGTGCGGTAGCTCTGCTCCGAGTCGCGCAATGCCCGGTCCATGCGCACGCGCTCGAGCTCCGACGCCGTGCGCACGGCGAAGATCGCGAGCACGGACTGCACCATGCCGACGGGCGGCAGCGGCCCGCGGTGGCACACCGACAATACGCCGGCGGCCTCGCCGTCGGCATCCATCAACGGATACCCCGCATAGCTGACGTAGCCCGCCGCCCTCAGGTCCGGGTCGCCGGTGAACATCTCGGCGGCGTTCTCAGAGTAGTACTCGAAGCCGTGGGCCAGCACCATTTCGCACGGTGTGCCACGGATCTCGTAACAATAGTTTCCGCCTACCTGGCCTTCCTCGCACATGGCGAGCGCCGACAAACGGCGCTTGCCGCTGTCCTCCTCGAACGCCGCGACGAAGGCGAGATCGACGCCGAGCACCGCCGCCACGCTGGCCACCGTGAGCTCGAACACCTCCGTGCCGCTGGCCGCCGAGATCCCGAGCGCCACGCGGCGCATCGCCTGGTCGGTGCGCCTGGCGTCGGTGACGTCTTCCGCCGTCAGGCACACCGCCCAGGGCCGGCCCTCGGCGTCCAGCAAGGGATACTTGCGCGTGTTGTAACTGTGCAGCCGGCCGTCGACTTCGAGATCCTCCTCGAATACCAGCTCGCGCCGCTCCGCCAGCACCCGCTGGTCGTTGGCGCGCAGCTGCGCGGCCATCGCCGGGCTGAAGATCTGCTGGTCCGTGTGCCCGAGGTAGTCGCGCTCCTCGCCGCCGAGCAGCACAAGAAAGGCGCGGTTGACGTGCAGGTAGCGGCCCTCGAGGTCCTTGACCGCCACAATTGCGGACGTTGCGTCGAGCAGCTGCCGCAGCGCCTCGGCCGGCAGCGGCTGCACTGCGGACGATTTGGAATTACCGGGACGGGCGGGGCGTTCGGCGGCCATGATTCGAGTCTACCGCTCCCGGGTCGTGGCACAACGTGCGGATACAATCCGGCAACAATCGAAACGCTGCGGAAACATTGGCGGCTCCGCCGGTGACGCGGCGACGGCCTCAGGCCGCGTCGGGCACGAACATGTAGCCGACGCCGCGCACCGTGCGGATGAGCACGGGACTGTCCGGCGAGTCCTCCAGCTTGCGGCGCAGCCGGGCCACCCGGATGTCGATGCTGCGGTCGAACGGGTCCCAGTCACGGTTCTGGGTCATGTTCAGGATCTGGTCACGCGACAGCACGCGATTGGGATGCTCGACGAAAACCTGCAACAAGTCGAATTCCATGCGCGTAAGAATGAGCTCCTCACCATCCGCGCGAAACAGCCGCCGCGACGCCAGATCCAGCTCGAAGCCGGGAATCCTCACTCGCTCCGCCGGGCGCTCCTCGAGCGCCTCGGGCGCGCGCTGGTAACGGCGCATGATGCTCTTGACGCGCGCCAGCAGTTCCCGCGGGTCGAAGGGCTTGGTGACGTAGTCATCCGCGCCCACCTCGAGGCCGATGATCCGGTCGAGGGATTCGCCGGCACCAGAGATCATAACGATGGGTATGTCCAGCTTCTCGCGGATGTGGCGGGCCAGGCTGAGGCCGTCCTCGCCGGGCAGGCCCACGTCCAGGAACACCAGCTGCGGAGTCCCCGCATCGAGCATGCTGCGCGCCTCCGCCGCCGAACCGGCCAGCCGGACTTCAAAGCCCTGACGGGAGAAGTAATCCCGCAGCATTTCGCGCACGACCTCGTCGTCATCGACGACCAGCAGTCCCGGCGTGGTGTCGTTCATGGCGATTCCCCCAGGTTCGCCCCGGTCCCTTGCAGGCGTGCTCGCCCGGCATTCGGATTGTGCGCCCCGCCCCGCCGGGCATTCAAGTGCGAAGCCGCGATGTGTCCTGAAGGCTCGGCAGCAACTCGAATTTGGCTTAGTCTTCGCAATCTGTGCGCGTGCCTTGCGCAATTCGGGATCGGAGCCAGGATGAACGACCACGATCACGCTCGCTTCGAGCGACTGCGCTGGACAATCTACGGCGTACTGGTCGCGGCCTACATGCTGGCCTTTTTCCACCGCTTTGCGCCGGCCATGGTCTCGGCGGAGCTGGCCCAGGCCTTCGGCATCAGCGCCGCTGCCCTCGGATCGCTCGCGGCGATGTATTTCTACATCTACACGGTGATGCAGATTCCCGCCGGCGTGCTCGCCGACACGCTGGGCTCACGCTTCGCGGTCACGCTGGGCAACGTCGTCGCCGGCGCCGGCTCGGTCGTCTTCGGCCTGGCGGAGACCTTTGCCACGGCGAGCATCGGCCGATTCTTGGTAGGTCTCGGTGTATCCGTGGTGTTCGTCGGCCTGATGAAGAGCAATACGGTCTGGTTCAGCGAGCGGCGCTACGGGACGATCAGCGGCCTGACCCTGCTGCTGGGCAACCTCGGCGCGGTCGCCGCCACCGGCCCGCTGGCGCTGATGCTGTTGCACGTCGACTGGCGCATGCTGTTCGTGGCGCTCGGCGTGTTCGCCATGGGGCTGGGGCTGGTCTCGTGGTGGCTGGTGCGCGACAAGCCCGAGGATCTCGGATTTCCCTCGGTACGCCAGATGGAAGGCCGGGCCGCGCACGCCCCGCGCACGCGCCACTGGGTTCACGACCTCAGGGCGGTGCTGGCCAATCGTCGCCTGTGGCCCGGATTTGCCTACGACTTCGGCATGACCGGCAGCCTGTTCGCCATGATCGGCCTGTGGGCCGTGCCATTGCTGCGGGACGTTCACGGACTGAGCCGCGGTGAAGCCTCGCTCTACACCACCCTGGCCACCATCGCCTTCGCGCTCGGCTGCCTGGCGGCCGGCAGCCTCTCGGATCGCATGCTGCGCCGCCA
Organism: Gammaproteobacteria bacterium; assembly: GCA_035444525.1. Taxonomy (GTDB): domain Bacteria; phylum Pseudomonadota; class Gammaproteobacteria; order Steroidobacterales; family XN24; genus XN24. Next base: position 9,391 of record DAOMOU010000012.1, read on the forward strand.
GCCGGTGCTACGGGCCGGCGCACTGGTCTACTTCGCCGTCTGCCTCGGCCTGCTGTTCCTGCCCTGGCGGCCGGGCCCGTTCGCATTCGCGCTGTTTGCCCTGTTGGGCCTCAGCGCGGGCAGCTTCGTGGTCGCCTATGCGCACGCCAAGGAAGTGGCGGCGCCGGCGCTGTCCGGCATGGCGATCGCACTCGTCAACACCGGCCTGTTTCTCGGCACCGCGCTGTTCCAGCCGCTGTTCGGCTGGGCCATGGATCTAGGTTGGGACGGCCGGATGCTGGACGGCGTGCCGGTGTACGCGGCCGGGGACTACCAGCGCGGCCTGTGGCTGCTCGCGGGCTTCGCCGGGCTGGCCGCGATCGCCTCGCGATTCCTGGTCGAGACAGCTTGCCGCAACATCAGCGCCGAGGCGCCCGACACCTGAGCCGCGCTCAGCCGGCGACGCCGGCGAGTGCCATCGCCGCCAGCGTCGCCAGCACCGGCACCACGATGGTGACGATCGCGATGTCGCGGTAGGCCGTGCGGTACGACAGTCCCATGATGGTCATCATCACCACCACGGCGCCACAGTGCGGCAGGGAATCGAAGCCGCCGGAGGCCAGCGTGGCGATGCGATGCAGGGTTTCCGGTTCGATGCCCATCTCGAGATAACGCGGTGCCAGCGAGGCCATGAAGATCTGCAGTCCACCGGAGGCCGAGCCGGTGATCCCCGCCACCGTGCTGATGGAGAGAAAGGCCGACAGCAGCGGCGGCAGGCCGGTCTCCACCACCAGGCCGCTGAACTGCCGGAAGCCGATGGTCTGGATGACCACACCGCCGAAGCCGATGATCGCTGCGGTGTTCATGATCGGCAGGATCGCCTCGTTGGTGCCGCGTCCGAGGCTGGCCATGCGCTGGCCGCCGAGGCGTGGCAACAGCAGCAACGCCAGTGCCGTACCGCAGGCCAGGGCAAGGCTTGGCCAGAACACCGGCTGGCCGGCGGCGAAGGCCACCAATCGCGCCAACGTCGATTCACCGCCGGGCGTAACGAACACACCGATGAGTCGCGGCCCGATGATGATGGCGAGCACTACCAGCAACGGCAGCAGCGCAACGCCCCAGTGCGGCAGCCCCTGCTCGATTTCGGCATCGTCGGGCACGTGTTCGTGCGGGGCAGGATCGAAGCCCTCGCCGCTGGCCAGCGCGCGCCGCCGCTGGCGCTCGAGATAGGCCATGCCAAGCGTCATCATGAGCAAGGCGGCCACGACCCCGAGCAGTGGCGCGGCGAACAGGTCGGTGCCGAGGGAACGCGCCGCGATGACGTTGTGGATCGAAGGTGTGCCGGGCAAGGCCGTCATGGTGAAGGTGCCGGCGCCGAGCGCCGCGGCGCCCGCCAGCAGGCGCTTGGGCGTGTTGGCGTCGCGCGCCAGGTCCAGCGCCAGCGGGTAGACGGCGAAAATCACCACGAACACCACCACCCCGCCGTACGTCAGCAGAGCGCAGGCCAGCATCACGATCCACAGCACCCGCTCGCGTCCCAGCAGGTCACGGAACAGCAGCGCGATGCTGGTGGTCGCCCGGCCCTCGGCCATCACTTTGCCGAAAATTGCGCCGGCGAAAAAAATCAGGAAAAATTGCCCTGCAAACGTGAAGGCGCCGGAGCGCCCGGTGGCGTAATGCTGCAGCAGGCTCTCGGCCAGCGGCAGGCCGTTGCTCAGCGCCACCATGATCGCCGCGAGCAGCGAGGCGAGAATCACGTTCACGCCGCGCAGCACCAGCCAGATGAGCAATCCGAGCGAAATCAGCAGACCGAGGTTGGCGAGCATCGCGGGACGATAAGCCGGGCCGCAGGTCGAAGTCCAGCCGCGCCGCCGCCCTCTCAGTGGCCGGTGGCGCGCAGTCCCGTGAAGAACAGCCGCAGCATGGCAGCGCCGTCCGTGCGGATATCGTAGCTCTGTGGGGTGCGCAGCCAGGACTGGTAGATGCCGTGCATCAGCGAGTACAGCGTCAGCGTGGCGATGCGCGGGTCCACGTGTGGCGCGAGCTGGCCGAGCTCACGAGCCTCGACGAAGTCCTGCTCCACCTTGCGCAGGTTGTCGCGGTCGATCTCCAGCTGTCGCTCGAAGGCCGGGTTCATCTCGCCGGCGAACTCGCAGCGCGTCATCAGGATGATGTACACCTTGCGATAAGTCTCGCTTGCGTCGAGCTTGGTCAATGCCAGTCCACAGAGCTTCTCCAGCATGCCGAGCGGGTCGCGGCGGCCGCCGCCCTGCCGGTAGGCATCGGCGAGATCGGACAGCGGCAGGCGGACGCGCTCGAGCATGGCCGAGAACAGGTCGCTCTTGTCCTTGAAGTGCCAGTAGATCGCGCCGCGCGTGACCCCGGCCTCGCGTGCGATCTGCTCGAGGCTGGTGCGCGACACGCCGCGTGCCAGGAACACGCGCTGCGCGGCGTCGAGAATCGCCTCGCGCGTGACCTGCGCATCCTCCCGGGTACGCCTCACCACTTCGCCTCCCAGCCCCCGCCCAGCGCCTTGAACAGGGTGGCCGCAGCGGCGAGACGATCGGCTTCGGCCTGCGCGAGCGCGAGTTCCGCGGCGAGCAACGCGCGCTGCGCCGCCAACAATTCGATGATGCTGACGTAGCCGTCCCGGTAGCGAATGCCCGCCAGCTCCTCGGTGCGCTTCAGGGCCTGCACCTGGGCGTCGATCGCCGCCAGCCGCGCACCGCTGCTCTCGTAGAACACCAGCGCGTCGCGCACCTCGACGAAGGCGTTCGCTACCGTCGACCGGTAGGCCATTTCGGCCTGCAGGCGCTGCGCTTCGGCCGTCTCGACCTGCGTCCTGCCGCGACCGAAATCGAGCAATGGCACCCCGATGCTCGTGCCGATGCTCCATGCCTGCGCCTCGTCCCCGAACAGGTCACCGGCGCTGCCGGCCGCCGTGCCCAGCAGGCCGGCCAGGTTGAACTGGGGCAGGCGGGCCGCCTGGGCGACACCGATGCCCGCCGTGGCGGCCGCCAGTTCCGCCTCCGCGGCGCGCACGTCCGGCCGCCGCACCAGTAACGTGGACGGCAGGTGCGCCGGAATGCCGGCCGGAAGGGTGATCTCGCCGAGCGTCCCCGCGTCGACCTGCAGCGCACCGAGCAGCTCCTCGGGCGACAGGCCCAGCAACAGCCCCAGCGCGCTCTCGCGTCGCCGCAGCTCGCTGATGCGCCCGGGCAGCTCGGCACGGGTGCCCGCCAGCTGTGACTCGGCCTCGCGATACGCCAGCTCGTCGATCTGTCCCGCCTCGAAACGCAGCCGCTCGATGCGCACGCCTTCCAGCCGCGCGGCCAGTGTCCGCTCGGTCACGTCCAGCTGTCGCTGCGCGCTGCGCAGGTTGAAATAGCCCACCGCGACGTCCGCAATGACGCCGAGCCGCACCGCCTCTTGCGCATACAGGCTACCCTGCAACCGCGCCATCGCCGCCTCGCGCTCGCGCGCCAGGCGGCCCCATAGATCGATCTCGTAGCCCAGCACGCCCGAGATCGAGAACAGGTTGCGCGGCGGGGTCTCCAGACCCGCAATACCGAACGTCGCCGCCGGCTGGCGCTGGCGCGCAGCCTCGGCCTGCAGACCCACGGTCGGCCACTGTTCCGCACGCGCGAGCCCCAGCCTGGCTCGCGCTTCCTCGACGCGCGCCGCCTGCATGCGCACCTGCAGGTTGTCGGCCAGTGCGCGCTCGATCAGCCCGTCCAGCACCGGGTCCTCGAACCGCCGCCACCAGGCGGCGAGCAGCTCGCCGGAAGCGGGGTCCAGCACGACGTTGTCCGGCCAGTGCTCGGGCAGTTCCAGCTGCGGCGCCTGGTAATCGGGTCCGACCGCGCAACCGGCCAGCGCCGCCGCCGCCAGCAAGACCATGGCCGCCTTAACCATGGCTCGCCTCCTCCCCGCCGCGCCGCTGCCTTCGCCAGGCCGAAAGGTCCTCCAGCAACTTGAAGAACAGCGGTACGAACAGCAGCGCCAGTGTGCTGGCCGCGATCATGCCACCGACCACTACGGTGCCGATCTCGCGGCGGCTGGCTGCGCCCGCGCCGGTCGCGAACACCAGTGGCAGCGAGCCGATGATGAAGGTCAGGGCGGTCATCATGATGGCGCGGAAACGCTGCCTGGCCGCCGCCGTCGCGGCCTCGAGCGCGCTCATGCCGGCGGCGCGATTCTGGGCGGCGAACTCGACGATCAGGATGGCGTTCTTCGCCGCCAGGCCGATCAGCACCAGCAGGCCGACCTGCAGGTAAATGTCGTTCGGGTAACCACGCAGCATTGCTGCGAGCGCCGCGCCGAGCACGCCGAAGGGAACTGCCGTCGCCACTGCCAGCGGCAGGGTCCAGCGCTCGTACTGCGCGGCCAGGATCAGGAACACCATGATCAGCCCCATGGCGAAGGCGGCCGTACCCGCACCCGCGGCAGCCTCCAGTTGGTAGGCCTCGCCGATCCAGCCGATGCGCGCGTCAGTGCCCAGCGCCTGCTCCACCGCCGCCTCGAGCGCCGCCTTGACCTGGCCGCTGGTGTAGCCGGGTGCCGGCTCGGCCAGCACCCGCGCGGAGACGAACAGGTTGTAACGGTCCACGGCGTCGGTGTCGCCGGTGCGCACCAGCCGCACCAGGGAACTCAACGGCACCATCTCGCCCTGCGCCGAGCGCACGTAGACGCGCCGCAGATCCTCCGGTCGGCTGCGAAACTCGCCCTCGGACTGCAGGTTGACCTGCCAGTTGCGGCCCATGAGCGTGAAGTCGTTGACGTACAGCGCGCCGAAAGTGCTCTGCATGGCGTCGAAGACCGCGTTGATCGGCACGCCGAGCGCACGCACCTGGTCCCGGTCGATGTCCGCCCGGTAACGTGCCACGTTGGCGTCGAACGGCACCTGCAGGCTGCCGATCTCCGGCCGCTCCGCCACGGCCGCCCTGAGACGTCCCACCAGCGACTCCAGCGCCCCCGCCGAGGTCTCGCCGCGCGACTGCAGGTAGCCCTCGACGCCGCCGGTGAGCGACAGGCCCTGGATCGGCGGCGGGGTGAAGGCGAACACGTTGGCTTCCTGGATGCCGAAGCCCAGCCCCATGATCCTGCCGGTCACCGAGGCTGCGTCCTGCCCCTCGCCTTCGCGCTCCCGCCAGTCGGTGAGCTTGGCGAAGCCGACGATCGCGTTGGTCCGCAGCGAGCCGGCGATGATGTCGAAGCCGGCGAACGAAGTGAATTCCTGGATCTCCTCGAACTCGAGCAAGCCGCGGGTCAGGACGTCGCGCACCTCCTCCGTGCGCTGCAGCGACGAGGTGGCGGGCAGCAGCCCCACCACCAGCGCCACGCCCTGGTCTTCCTGCGGCACCAGACCGCTCGGCAACCGCGCCAGCAGCACGCCCGCCAGCGCGATGACGCCCGCGAACAGCACCACGCCGAGAACCGCATGCTTGAGCAGGAAAGCGACGCCGGCGACGAAGCCGCCCGTGACCCGCTCGAATCCGCGGTTGAACACCCGGAACGGTGCGGCCACCGTCCTGGCCTCCTTGTCGAGCAGCAGGGCGCACATCGCGGGCGTCAGTGTCAGCGCGACGATGCCGGACACCACCACCGAGATCGCGATGGTTACCGCGAACTGCCGGTACAGCTCGCCCGACAGCCCGCCGAGAAACGTCACCGGCACGAACACCGCGACCAGCACCAGCGTCGAGGACACCACCGCGCCCGCCACCTGCTGCATGGTTTCGATCGCGGCCTCGCGTGCCTTCATCGCCTGCTCGGTCATCAGGCGCTCGACGTTCTCCATGACGATGATGGCGTTGTCCACCACGATACCGATCGACAGCACCAGGCCGAACAGCGTCAGCAGGTTCACCGAGAAGCCGAAAGCCTGCATGCCCAGGAAGGTACCGATCAGCGAGACGGGAATGGCGGCCACCGGAATCAGCGTCGCCCGCAGGTGCTGCAGGAACACGAAGGTCACCAGCACCACCAGCAGCACCGCGACGATCAGCGTGACGTAGACCTCGCGGATGGAGATGTCCACGAATACGCTGGTGTCGTAGGGGATCCGGTACTCGAGACCCTCCGGGAACCTTGCCGACATTTCCTCGAAGGCCGCGCGTACCGCGTCGGCGGTCTCCAGCGAGTTTGCACCCGGCTGCAGGAACACCCCCATCGGTACGGCCGGCTGGCCGCCGTAGGAGGCGGCGAAGGCATAGTCCCTGGCGCCGAGCTCGACTCGCGCCACGTCGCCGAGCCGCAACACGCCACCGTCCGCGTCGGACCGCAGGATGATCTGCTCGAACTCCTCCGGCGTGCTGAGCTGGCCCCGGGTGGACACGGCGAAGGTGAAATCCTGGCCCCGGGGCGCAGGCTCGGCGCCGATGCTGCCGGCGGCGAACTGCGCATTCTGCTCGCGCACCGCCGCGGCGACGTCCGACGGGGTGAGCTGGTACGCGGCCAGCGCGTCAGGCTGCAGCCAGACCCGCATGGAATAGTCCTGGGCGCCGAACAACGACGCGTCCCCGACGCCCGGTATCCGTACGAGTTCGTCGAGCACGTTGAGCAGCGCGTAGTTGCTGATGGCCAGGGTGTCGAAGCGGCCGTCCGGGGAGATCATCACCGCGACCAGCAGGATGTTGGTGGAGCGCGCTTCGACTCGCACGCCCAGGTCGCGAACCCGCTGCGGCAGGCGGGACAGCGCGGCCTGCACGCGGTTGTTCACGTTGATCTGCGCCTGGTCCGGATCGGTGCCGATTTCGAACGACACGGTGATCTGCACGGCGCCCGAGTCGGTGCTCGAGGACTGCATGTAGATCATGCCCGGCACGCCGTTGATCTCCTGCTCCAGCGGCGCGGCCACCGAATCCGCCAGCACCTGCGCACTGGCGCCGGGATAGACGGCCGTGACGACCACCTGTGGGGGCACGACGTCAGGATACTGTTCCACCGGCAGCGCGCGCAGGGCCGCGGCACCGCCGATGACGATCACGATGGAGATGACCGCCGAGAAAATCGGCCGGTCGATGAAGAATCGCAGCATCAGTCGGCCTGCCCGTCGCGGGGCTGCGGCTGGACCGGCGCCCCGTCGCGCAGCGCGACCTGGCCGTTGACGACGACGCGGTCGCCGTCGGCGAGTCCGTCCAGCACTGCCCGCCGATTGCCGATCATCGGACCCAGCTTCACGGGTCGGGCTCGCGCGGTGTTCTCTTCATCGACCACGAACACTACCGGCCCGGCCGGTCCCTGCAACACGGCCACCGAGTCCACCAGGTGGACGGACTCCAGTCGTTCCACCGGGAAACGCACGCGCGCCAGCGCGCCCGGTGCCAGGCTGCCCGCCGGGTTGGGAAACACGGCCCGCACATTCACGCTGCCGGTGCGTGCGTCGACAGTACCGGCGGTGAAATCGATGTGGCCACGCTCCTCGTAGACGGTGCCGTCCGGCAGAACCAGGCGCACGTCGGCCGTCGATTCCGCACTGTCGCCCGCGAGCCGTCGCCGCGCCTCGGCGTCGGCCACGGGCAGCGAGAAGCGCAGCTGGATGGGATCGAGTTGCGTCACCGTGGTCAGGAGTGCACCGGGTGCCAGCAGGTTGCCCGGTGTCACGGCCTCCGGCCCGCTCACACCGCCGACCGGCGCCAGCACGGTCGTGTACTCCAGCTCGAGCTGCGCCTGCGACACGCCGGCGCGCGCCAGGGCCAGCCTTGCTTCCGCGAGTTCCCTTGCGGACAGCGCCTGGTCGCGTTCGCGATCGCTGACCGCCCGTTGCTCGTGCAGCCCGGCGACCCGGCGCCATTCGCGCTGCGCCTGGTTGAGGGCCGCTTGCGCGTTCGCCAGTTCGGCCTCGGCGCGTTGCAGAGCGATGCGGTAGGCCTGCCGTTCAATACGGAACAGCGGCGCGCCCTCCTCGACCTGTGCGCCTTCTTCGTAGAGTCGCTCCTCGAGAATGCCGCCGACGCGCGCGCGCACTTCGGCCTCACGCCAGCCGTGCAGCCGGCCGGTGTAGTCCTGCTCGATCTGCACGGTCTCGGCCGCCGCGGTCATGAAAGTCACCGGCGCCGGCGGCATGCCACCGCCCTGGCCGTGTCCTGTACTGCCGTCCTGCGGCCGGCCACATCCGGTCAGCCCCACCAGCAGTGCCAGCAGGGCCGCGGAGGCCGCGATCGGTGAACAACGCGAGTCTCTCGAGGCGCACATGTATGGTCGCTCCCATTTGGATGGCGCGGGGGCGGGCTGGCCGGCGATCGGCCGTGGCCGCTGGTCAGGACGGGCCGTAAAGAATACATACATGTATGTATGTATACAAGGCAGTCAGCGGCCACACTTGCATCGCCCCGCCGCGGTGCTGCCGACGAGCGCGACAAGGCCCGAAAAACTTCAAATAACTAACATTAACTTTGCAGCCTATTGTCTTGTTTTACTTATCTTCACGACTAGATTCCGAGCCCCACACCTGCTCAAGCCGGCGGTCGCGGCCGCAGTTGTATCGGTAGTAGCGGTAACGCAGCGGATTCTTCAGGTAGTAGTCCTGGTGATACTCCTCGGCCGCGTGGAAGGTATCCCCTACGGCCTCAATGCGCGTCGCCACGGCCGCGCCGAGGCGTGCCTCGATCGCCGCCAGCGACGCTTCGGCCGCCGCGCGCTGCAATTCGTCGTGGTGGAAGATGGCGCTGCGATACTGAGGGCCGGAGTCGCAGAACTGGCGATCCACTGCGAACGGATCGATATTGCGCCAGAACACTTCGAGCAGTTCGGCATAGCTGACCCGCGACGGATCGAAGGTCACCTGCACCACTTCGGCATGCCCCGTCTGCCCGCTTGCGACCTGGCGATAGGTCGGGTCGCGCTCCGCGCCGCCCGCGTAGCCGGCGGTGGTCGACACGACGCCCTCGAGCGCGTCGAAAGGCGGCTCCATGCACCAGAAACAGCCGCCGGCGAAGGTCGCCAGCGCCAGCCCTGCTTCACCCGTAACCCGGCCCTCCCCACCGCCGCCTTCGTCCGCAGCGGCGGCCGGATGGGCGGCCAGGCCGAGAAACAACAGGCACAGCGACGCCAGGGGCGCAGCCGGACACGCCCCCCGCGCGCTCACGAAGGGTCCCGCAGCGGCGGCAGCGGCTCACCGCGCGGCACGAACTCCAGCGCCAGGCCGTTGTTGCACCAGCGCTGGCCGGTCGGCGGCGGGCCGTCGTTGAACACGTGGCCCTGGTGCCCGCCACAACGGCTGCAGTGGTACTCGGTGCGCGGCCAGATCAGCCGGAAGTCGCGCTTGGTGCCCATCGCGCCCTCCAGCGGACGGGTAAAGCTCGGCCAGCCGGTGCCGCTGTCGAACTTGTCCGCACTGTCGAACAGCGGCTGGTAGCAAGCTGCACAGATGTAGGTCCCGTCGTCGTAGCGCTTGTCCAGCGGGCTGCTGCGTGCCGGCTCGGTACCCTCCTCGAACAGCACGCGGTAGCGGTCCGCGGGCAGCAGCTCGCGCCAGCGCTCGTGGCTCACCTGCCGCAGATCGCCGGGCGCCGCTTCACTCGCGGCGCTGCTGCGCATGACCAGGGGGAAAAAAGCGGGCAGGATCGCGGCGGCCGCCACGTGGCCGATCACAGTGCGTCGTTTCATGTGTGTTCCTCGCTGCAGTTCTTGCTTGGACAGAATATTCGCCGCAAGTTCGTCGCCGGAGTCGCACAAAGGAAAAGGCCCCGGCCGCTCGCGCAGCCGGGGCCCGCGCACTTGAAGTCTAGTAGACGTCGTGCATGGTGTTGTAGATGTTGAACTTGCCAGTCGGTGTGACGATGCGCGCGTCGTCGATGACGTGCTTCAGCTTGCGTGTCTTGTCGTCCACGACCACGATGGCGGAACGTGCGTCCATGGTGTTCCACACCGAGAACCACACCTCGTCACCGGCCTTGTTGTACTCGGGCTGCACGACGCGCTTCGGCCCGGGGCCCAGGTTGGCCCAATCCGCGATCGGGAGCACCTCGTAGCCGGCCTCGAAGTCGTCGATATTGAACACCGCGATGCTCTGGCTGACCTTCTCCTCGGGATGCAGGGGCGTGTCCACCCAGAGGTTGCGGGACTTCGGATGGGTCTTGACGAACAGCGAGCCGCCGCCCTGGCCCTGCAGCACTCGCACCACCTTCCAGGCATGCTCCGGATGCTTCGCCGGGTCGGTGGCGATAAAGGAAATATCGGCATTGCCCAGTGCCGAGGTGATCCACACCGGGCCGAACTTGGGGTCGATGACGTTCGCGCCGCGGCCCGGGTGCGGAATGCGCTCGACGTCGACCAGCGCCTCGAGCTTCTGCTCGCGGGCATCGACGATGGCGATCTTGTCGGACTGGTTCGCGGCCGTCAGGAAATAGCGCTTGCTGGCATCCCAGCCACCGTCGTGCAGGAAGCGGGCGGCGCCGATGGTGGTGGTCTTGAGCGCATTCACGTTGCTGTAGTCCACCAGCAGGATCTGCCCGGTCTCCTTGACGTTGACGATGAACTCCGGGTGCTCGTGCGACGACACGATGGCGGCTACGCGCGGTTCGGGATGATATTCCTGCGTGTCCACCGTCATGCCGCGGGTCGACACGATCTTCAGCGGCTCGAGGGTGTCGCCGTCCATGACCACGTATTGTGGCGGCCAGTAGGCGCCCGCGATGGCATAGCGGTCCTCGTAGCCCTTGTACTTGGAGGTTTCGACCGAGCGCGCCTCGAGGCCGATCTTGATTTCCGCGACCCGGGCGGGCGGATCGGCCCACAGGTCGATCATGTCGATCCTGGCGTCACGACCGATGGTGATCGCGTAACGGCCCGAGGCCGACGGCCGTGTGATGTGTACTGCATAGCCGGTCGGCACGACGGCGACGATCTCCTTGGTGTCGCCGTCGATGATGGCGATCTCGCCGGAGTCGCGCAGCGTCACGGCGAAGAAGTTGTCGATGTTGCGATTGTGCTGCGGCTTGTCCGGACGCGCCTCCGGAGGCACGAGCACCTTCCAGGTCGCGCGCATCTCCTCCATGCCGAACTCCGGCGGCG
>DAOMOU010000013.1:0-19162 GCA_035444525.1 Gammaproteobacteria bacterium
AAAAGCCGATGGTCATGGTGCTGGTGCTGGGCGAAACCGCGCGCGCCGCGAATTTCTCGCTGAACGGCTATGGACGCGACACCAACCCCGAACTGGCTGCGTTGCCCGTGATCAGCTTCAGCAACGTTCGCTCCTGTGGCACGTCCACGGCGGAATCCGTGCCGTGCATGTTTTCGCACCTGGGACGCGCCGAGTATTCGAAACGGGCGGCGGCGACCGCCGAGAACCTTCTCGACATCGCGCAACGCGCCGGTCTCGCCGTCCGCTGGATCGAGAACAACTCCGGCTGCAAAGGCGTCTGCGAGCGCGTGTCCACGGAGCGTGCTGCAGCCGGCGCCGCCGATGTGCATTGTCCGGACGGCGAGTGCCCCGACGAAGTCATGCTCCACCCGCTGCAGCGACTGCTGCAGGAGACCAGCGATGACTCACTGATCGTGCTGCACATGAACGGCAGCCACGGGCCGGCCTATTTCAGGCGTTATCCCGAAGGCTTCAAGACCTTCTCTCCGACCTGCGACACCTCTGAAATACGATCCTGCAGTCCGCAAGCCGTCATGAACACCTATGACAACACCATCGCGTACACGGACCACGTCCTCGCGAGCGCCATCTCCGCGCTGCAAGCCGAGGCCGAGCGCATCGATGCGGTCATGCTGTTCGTATCGGATCACGGCGAGTCCCTGGGGGAATCCTCCACCTGGCTGCACGGCCTCCCCTATGCCGTCGCGCCCGACGTCCAGAAACACGTTCCGATGATCGTCTGGAGCTCCGAAGGTTACCGCCTCCGGCAAGGCCTCGATTACGACTGCCTGCACAGGCAAAGCGACGCCTCGATCTCCCACGACCACTTGTTTCATTCCGTGCTCGGATTGCTCGGCGTGCGCACGGACATCTACGAACCCAGGCTGGATTTTGCGGTTCAATGCACGGCGACAGGCAGCGCGTCAGGATCACTTCAGGCAGCCCGCCGCATCGATGACACCGCCTGGTAGCCCAGCCAGACCGACACAAGCCACAAGAGCAGCGAGCCGCCGACGTTTGCAGCCGCCAAGCCATGTCGGCCGAGCTGCAGCAGGGTGAGAGTCTCCAGGCTGAAGATGGAGAAGGTCGTGTAGCCCCCGCAAAGGCCGGTCATGATGAACAGCCTGAGGCGCAGGCTCACGGCGCGGGTCCTGGGGGGGGCAATCAGCGCCGCATAGCCGCCGATCAGCAGGGAGCCGCTAACGTTGGCCAGCAGGGTTCCCCAGGGAAAGGCCGTGCCCGGCGGCGCATGCAGCACGACTGACAGCCACCAGCGCAGCGTTCCGCCGATCGCACTGCCGAGACCGACCGCAAGGTACAGCGAGAGCAGAGAGCGCGCGTGCGACCAGTTCATGCCGGCATGCCCGCGAGCCAGGCCCCGGCGGCCAGCCCGACGGCAGCGGCCGTGAGGCAGCCGCTGACGGTCACGGCAATATTGGCCAGTGCCCGCCCCCACTTGCGGTCATGGGTGAGCGACAGGGTCTCCAGGCTGAAGGAGGAGACGGTGGTGTAGGCGCCCAGGAATCCGACGCCGGTGAACTGCCAGACGGGTCCGTGGGGGCCGTTGCCCAATTCCATGCCGGCGGGCGCCAGGCCGATGAACAGTCCGATCGCGAATGCACCGCTCAGGTTGACCGCGAGCGTGCCCCATGGGAACTGCCTGCCGCACCACCTTGCGGCCAGCTCGGACACGCCGAAGCGGGCCATGCCCCCGAGGGCGGCGCCGAGAGAAACCAGCGCCATCTCAGGCATCGACGGGCGGATGCTCCGGAACCACCGTCGAGAAGATCCCCAGCCCGATGTACTTCTGGCAGATGAACTCGGCGTAGCGCGGCGAGTAGTAATGGCCGGCGGAGAACACACGACCGCCACGCAGAGTTTTCTCCTCGCGACCCGGCAACAGCGTTCGCACGGCCTCCACCTGCCGCTCGCTCTGCGGCACGATCAGCACCTCGTGCAGCGACAGGTCGAGTTCCTCGCCGGCGATGTACTTGCGCAACATGCCCTCGATCTCCTCGAGCGCGACGGCTTCGTGCAGCGTCACGCGCGCATCCGACTCGGCCAGCACCTGGAGCACGTCCCACAGCTGACCCGCCTGCCGGACCGGCGGCCGCAGCTTCAGGTAATCGATAACGCTGTCGCGCAAGGTGACGAGATCGGGCGACCGACCGTCGCCCCTGTCATCCGGCACGGGCAAGCGCCATTCGCCGGCGAACTGCGCGATCATCGCCGCTTCGCGCTCGTCCACTTCGCCATCCACGGATGCCAGCTGGTGGAGGATCTTCAGGATCTGTTCCGCGCCTTTCGGCTGCACCAGCTGCTTGATGAGATCGCCGGATTCCTTGCGCTCCAGGTTCAGCGCCCGCAGGAACAGGCTCCGGAACCCTCGGCCGCGCAGTTCGGCCACCCAGAGGCCGCTGCCGATCAACACGAACACCACGGCGGTGACGACGCTGATCGCCATCTTGGCCGCACCGGCAACGCTGTGGTCGACCAGCAGGAAGAGAAACAGGAACGGCACGGCATTGAACAGGCCGAGCAGCGCGGCCCACAGCGAAATGCTCTCGGTCACCTCGCGCAGCATGCGGCGTTTCCAGAGCTTGTTGATGATCAGGTAATTGCTGACCAGCGCAATCAATATGCCGATGGCCACCAGGAATTCGATCAAGGCAAGAAAGGCATTCACGGTCAAGCTCCGCCGCCAACCTGTGGGCAAGTTACCCGCGCGTGGCCGGCCCCACAAGTTCGGCGAGGCGCGATTCCAGCCAGCCGCGCCAGCGCGCATAGCGTTGCGCCAGCGGTTGATTGGCGCGCGGCTGGAAAAATACTTCGCGTCCGTCCGTCGGCGCCGGCACGCGGCCCAACAGCCAGGCCAGGCCTTGTGCAGTGGCCTCGATGGCGGCGGAGCGCCGTACCACGAGGCCGCTCAGGTCCGCCAGCCGCTGGCACAGCCCGTCGAAACGTGCCATGCCACCGCTGACCACGATCGCTTCGGCGCGCCCCAAGGTCGCCCCGGTGGATGCGGCCTGCAGGGCCTCGATGTTCACGGCCAGCAGGAACACGACGCTCTCCAGCACCGCGGCCGTGGCCTCCTCCAGGCTGCCCGGGCTGCTGAACTCGATCGGGCAATCGGCCACCCAGTACGGTGCGCCCAGTCCGCCGACGCCGTTGAGAAACAGCGGCGGCGCCGTGATCTCCGCCAGCCAGCGATCGGCTCCGGCGACAAGGGTCTCCACTGCCGTGCCGCGCTCCTCGGCGAGCCACTGCATTGCGGCGCCGGCGCCATTCACCGTGCCCTCGAGCACGCCCACCGTCGACGACGGGTCCTGCCAGGCCAGGCTGCGCAGCAGGCCGGGCGCATTGCCCGGCGTGCCGGCGAACACCCGTTGCACGAAAGCGCCGGTGCCGATATTCACGAACAGCTGGCCGGGCGAGGGCTCGCCGTGGGCAAACAGTGCCGCGGACTGGTCGCCGGTTGCGACGGTCAACGGCACGCGGACCCCGGCCGCGTCCAGCTGGCCGAAGTGGTAGCGGCTGGGCACGCAACGCGGCAGGCACCCCGCCGGCACGCCGCAGGCCGCCAGCAGTACTTCCGACCAGTCGCGACTGCGGAGGTCCCACAGCAGCGTGCGCGATGCGTTCGCCGGATCGACCAGGCAGGGCCGTTCGAGCAGCAGGCGCTGCAGCACGAAACTCGCCAGCGGACCACAGCACAATCGCCGCTCCACCAGCGCGCGCTGCACGCCGGTGAGATGGTCCAGGCACCAGCGCAGCTTGCTGGCGCCATAGTGTGGCGAGGCCACCAGCCCGGTAATCTCGCGCAGGCGGTCCGGGTCGAAATGCTGGCTCTCGAGCCAGCCGGCGTTGCGCCGGTCCTGCCACGACAGCACCGGCGACAATGCTTCACCGGTGTTGCGATCCCAGCACACCACGCTGGAGCGCTGGATCGCGAGGCCGGCAGACGTGATGCCCGCCACCCCGCTCGAGGCCACCGCATCCGCCACGGCGTCGCGCAGCGAGGACACGACCTCCTCGGCGTCGTGCTCCACCCAGCCCGGCTGCGGGCGGCGCGTCCCGATGCAACGCTCGGCCGCTGCCATGATGCGGCCGTTGCCGTCGAACACCATCGCCTTGCCGGCGTGGCTGCCCTGGTCCAGGACAAGAAAAAAGGGCCGGGGCGTCATGCGCCCCGGCCCGGCTTGACCCTGCCAGCCACGTCGCTCAGTCGTCGCGGATGGTGATCTCGCCGCCCGGCAGCACGTTGGCGGCGATCTCCGCCTCGGTGAACAGCAGCGGCCGGAAGTTCTTGTCCGAGTAGCGTGCGTTCTGGTCGTTGAAGAACGGCGAGTCCGGATCCACCGACTGCGAGTAGCTCACCAGGCCGAAACCACGCGGTCCCTGGTCGGTGAACTCGAGGCCGAAATGCCAGCTCGTGCCGCGCGCCATCCGCCAGCCCTGCCCCGGCGTCGCCGAGAGACCGGCGGTGCTCGAGATCTGCGGCGGGTTGACGCGTGGGAGCAAGGTGTCCTCGGCCGTGTCCTGGTTGACCACGCCGATGGCGTTGAACGCGCCGTCCAGCGTGCCGTCGCCGCCATGCCACGGGAAGGACGGCCCGAGGTCCATCGGCGTGCCGCCGGGCGGCGCGCCGCCGGACGGCTGGAAGTACTGCACGTCGCCGAGGCGCGCATCATAGTCGATCCCGCCCAGGTCGAGGCGGTCGAGGCCGGCGGCCAGCGACACCAGCATCGGGTCGTTGGCGATGTCGCCCGCATCAAGCGGCGCCGGCGCGCCGGGCGTGCCGACCGGGTCGGCCGGATCGAAGGGCTCGGTCAGGTGGGCGCCGAACTTGCTGCGGTAGTCGACGATGAACACCCGGAACACGTGCGCGCCGACGCTGTCGAGGTCATACACCCCGTCCCAGTCCGCCAGGACCGCGCAGGCGCTGGCCACGCTGCGGCTGCCGCCGGCCGGGAGATTGATCTCCGTCGCGCCTGCGGCCGTGCAACGGGCACGCAGCTCGGCGAGGAATTCCTCGGCATACCAGCTGCGGTTGTTGACGATCACGCGGTACAGCTCCTCCGCGCCGAACAGCCCGTCCTGGCCGGCCGGCGCCCCGTCTGCGAAGCCCGGATCGGTGGGGTTCTGCAGCATCGTCAGGCCGATGCGCGTACGGGGGTTCAAGGCGGTGCGCTCGGGCCCGTACAGCGGCGAGAAGCCCTCCAGCGGCTGCGCGACGTTGGTCGACCAATAGCTGTCGTTGGAGTTCTGCACGAAGTCGTTGCGCACCAGCTTCGGCTTCTGCGCAAAGGGCGTCAGGCCGTTGCACTGGCCCTGGACCCAGTCGTCGCGAATATTGTCGCCGTCGAGCAGCGTCAGGCCCTGGTTGAACAGCGTGTCGTAGGGCACGCTGGCGGCACGCTTGGCGGCGATGACGCCGAGCGCGATCGGCGACAGGTAGGGCACCGAGCTGCTGTCGATGTAGAAGGCGTTGCCCTGGTCGTCGGCGCCGGTGGTGTTCACCCACAGGGTGCTGCCGCAGTTCTGGAACACGGCGAACAGCTCGTCAATGTCGCCGGCCCGGGCCATGTGCAGCCAGGTGTCCAGCAGGCCGTTGGTGTCGGCATTGGCGTCGCGATAGGTGTAGGCAGTCCCCGCGGCGCCCCAGGCAGGCAGGCCGCCGCCGGTGACCGCATCGGCCGCCAGCATCGGCCCGTACTCGGAGAAGTAGAAAGTACGCGCAAAGCGCACCGTCTGCGGGGCGCCGACATTGACCTCGATCTCGAAGGTCTCGGCAGTGATCGGCTTCTCCACGCCCGCCTTGATGTAGGTCAGCGGGTCGCCCGGCTTGAGAATGAGCTGGTACACGGTGAAGCGCCGGCTGGTGCTCACGGTGTGCGACCAGCCGAGGTTCTCGTTGAAGCCGATCAGCGGGATCGGCGTGCCGTGCAGCCCGGCGCCGCGGATGTTGATGAAATCGGGCACGGTGATCTGGCTCTCGTAGAATCGCCGCACGCCGGTGTAGGGGAAATGCGGATTCCCCAGCAGCGCGCCCCGCCCCGTTTCGCTCAGCTCGCTGCCGACACCCCAGGCGTTGCTCGCCAGACCCATGTCGGTGAAGTCGCTGCGCTCGGCCGCCTGCCGGGCGAAGCGCACCGTGTCCTCGATCGTCGCCAGCGTGTCGGCCTCGACGACCTGCACAACCGGCGCAGGGGTCGGGTCGACGCCCGGCGGCACGGCGATGAACACCGCGCCCGTGGCGAACAGGTCGCCGCTGGCGTACTGCGCGACGATGCGATAGTGCGCCACCAGGTCTTCGGGCTCGATCTCGACTACCCAAGGACCATTGCGGCACTCGGGCGGCAGGTCGCCCGGGTCGGTGTCGCGCACGTACTTGTTGTAGCCGGCGGTGAAGCCGCGCACCATCGCGCGCGACTCCGGCGACATGGCGGCATACTCGGCGGCGGCGCCGCTGAGGATGCGCTGCGCCAGGTAACTGAAGTCGTTGATGATGTGGATGTTGCCGGGGCCGGGCCCGAAGTATTTCGCGCGCTCGCTGCGCGCCTTGACGAAGGCGTCGGCGAGGTAGCAGACCAGGTCCTGGGCCTGGGCGTAACCCATGCCGAAAGCCGCAGACTCGAGGTTGGCGGCACTGATGTGCGGGATCCCGTTGGTGGTGCGGCGAATAGTGGCCACAGGACCACCGGGGGCCGCGTTCACACGATCCGGCGGCGGCGGCGGCTGGACGACCGGCTCGTTGTCCGAGCTGCCGAGACAGCCGGCGAGCATGGCGACTGCCGCCACGGCAGCGAACATCCTTCCTGCGCGCCGCCCGCAGCGGCGCGTGTCATCACGAGTCATATTCCATGTCCTTTTGTGCTGGTTTTCGCCTGACGGCTCCCCACGAGAAAGGCAACGATAATCGAGCGCCCGGGTGCGGTCAAAGCACACCGCGTCAATCTCGCCGCGGGGGTTTCCTGGCCGCGAATGCGTGCCGGGCTATGGGATGTGCAACAGCGTCGCGGCACTCCGGACGCCGTCCGACAGCGCCGCCTCGAGCTCGCTGCCGACGGCCGTCACGGCCACCTCGCCGTCGCGGTCGAGCGCCAGGATCGCACCGCCGGCCGGGTCGCGAAGCTGCAGCAGTTCGAAGCGCTGCGCGTCCCATTGGACGTGCACCGTGCCGTCGTCGCGAGGCGCCAGCCGCAGCCCGCGCAGACCGTCCAGCAACTCGGCAGCCGACCACCGTGCCTGTCGGGATGCCGTTCGATCCTGTGCCGCGTCCAGTTCGACGGCGGCCAGCGCCAGTGAACCGCCGGCGCCGACCGGCGCAACCAGCATGAAGTGATGACCGGGGCGGCCGGCGATGCTGGCGAGGGACTCCTCGCCGAAGCGGAGGTCGAACAGCACTTCGCCGCGGTCGTCGAATCCGCGCAGCCGGTAGGGATTCCGCTCGCCGGCGATCACGCTCGGCGCAGCGGCCGTGGGTATGACCGGTTCGAGGTCGGCACCCGCTTCGCCGATCCAGCCGCGCAGCAGCACGGCGCCGTGCTCGACCGGCCGCGGGTCCGGCGCCGGGGCGGCACCTGCCGTGGGCTCGGGCGCCTGGCAGCCCCACCCGCCCAGCAGGAGCAGCGCCATCGCCAGCGGCCGGCCCGCGCGCTGCGCCCGGTCAATGTTCACTGGACCTGCACCGGCACAACGACTCGCGAGCGGACGCCGTCGGAGAACAGCCACTCCGGATCGAGTCCGGCCGCCGTTTCGGCCGCAAGGCGCAGCTCGCCGCTGCGGCCGATGCCGATGACCTGGCCGGTGCGTCGGTCGCGCAGCACGGCCACCGGGTTGCGCACTGCGTCCCAGCGCAGCCGCAGCTCGCCCCCGGGCAGTCGCTCCTGCACCGCCGCGCCATCCGCCGTAGCGGCCAGCACGGCCGGCCCGCCCGGCTGCGCCTCGCGGCGCGCGAGGTACTGCGCGAAGCCGTGCGGGCTGCTCAGCTCGATGCGCTCCAGCGCACCCAGCTGCGCCGCCGCCAGCGGCACGAACCAGGCGAACTGGCGCTCGGTCGGGTTGCGCGCATGCGGCACGACCGCGCCCTCGAAGGACAGCTCGAACAGCACGCTGCCGTCGATGGCAATACCGCGCAGCAGCTGCGGGCCGTCGGCGTCCGGCAGCACCGGCCGCGCCGCGAGCTCGAAGGCGGGGTTCAGTTCCACGCCCAGGTCGTTGATCCGCCCCCACAGCAACAGGCCGGACTCCTTGCCCGGCAGCGTCGCCGCCATCGGATCGGCGCCGCCGTCTGCGCCGACGGCCAGCGGATCGTTGCGACGCCACTCGAGGATGTTGCGGTAGGTGTAGTCGCTGGTCCAGCGGGGCGTGCAGTAGCCCATGTAGTCCGACAACCCGCTCGGGCCGCGCAGCACACCGTCGACGATGTCGTAGCCCGTCTCGCCGATGCCGCCGTTGGCGTGCGGAAAGGACGGGTCCGCACCCTCCACGTCCCCGCAAGGGCTGTGCTCACGCCCGAGGTTGTGGCCGAGCTCGTGGGCCACGGTTTCCGCGGCTCGCGGCAGGCGGTCATAGGACAAGGCGCTGCGGAAGGAACTGGACGGCGAGGTCGGACGGAACGCAATGCCCGAGATCGGAATGTTGTTCACGGCCGGCATGATGCCGTGGTAATAGCGGTCGCCGGCGGACTCCATTGCGCGCGCCGCCTGCAGGTCGCTCAGCAGGCTGCTGATCTCGTCCTGGTCCGTCAGGTCGCGGTCGGTGACGAACGGCGTGCCGCGCAGTTCGGACTCGAGCGCGCCCACGGGCAGCCACAGCCGCGTCGAGGCGAGGAAACTCTCGACCGTGGACGGGAAGATCTGGCCGGTGGCGTTGTGGCGCGTCGCCTGGATGGGAATGAACAGCACGCGCAAGGGCGGCAGGTCGCGCACCAGGATCGGTGCCTGGCCCTCGCCGCGCGGGAAGCGCGTGTTCTCGCGCGACGGCAGGCTGATCTGCTGCTGCGGGTCCACCACCGCCTCCACAGCGAGGCCGGGCTGCACTTCCGCGGCGCTCAGCGCGATGTTCCAGGTCTGGCTCAGGGACGCCAGGCTGGGGTTCAGCGGCACGCTCCCCGACGGAGGCGAAATGGTCCGCTCCCACAGCTGCACACCGTCGCGGAACAGCCGCAGCCGGACGTCCGGCGTCGCCGTGTTGGCGCGGGAGGCCCGAACGACGACGCGCAACAGGCCCGGCCGGCCCGCCACGGCCGCGATATCGCCCGTGACGGTCTGGGTGGCCTGGTTGAGCTGCACCGACTCGATCGACAACTCGAGCGGCGCCAGCGCCTCGGCCGAGAAGCTCAGGTTGCCGATACCCGGCAGCGTCGCCTGGAGCGTGTTCAGGCCGAGCTCGCTGCCGAGGACCCACGATTCGAGCCGCGCGATGCCGTTGGCGTCGCTGACGGCCGACGCGGCGGAAATCGTGCCGCCGCCCTGCTGCACGGCGAAGCTCACCGTGGCGCCGGCCACCGGGTTGTCGTAGGAATCCGCGACCCGCACGGCCGGCGGAAAGGCGACCGGCAGGCCGGCATCACCGGTCTGCTCGACACGGCTGGCATGGCGGATCGCGCTGGCCGGCCCGGCGGCTGCCGTGGCCGAGAAGCTCACCTGCCGGCTGATGCCGGCCGCGCTGGCGACCAGGGTGTTCGGGCCGGCGACCGTGCCGAGTACCCAGCTGCTGGGGCGGGCCCGGCCATCGGCATTGGTCGTCATGGTGGTCGGCGACACCGAAGCGCCGACCTGTTCCACGCGGAAGGTGACGGTCGCGCCGGACACCGGGGCGCCGCTGCCGTCCACGACCCGTACGCCGGGTGGCTCGGCCACCGCCTGGCCGACCACCCCGCTGCTGCTGCCCGGCACGTCCGCGAGCAATTGGCGCGAAGCCCCGCCGCCGCCACTGCCGCCGCCTCCGCAGGCCGCCAGCAACGCGACGGCCAGCAACAGGGCGGTGATGCGCGCCGCCGGCCGTGCGCCCGGCTGCATGTCGGTCAGTTCAACCATCAATTCTTTCCTCGTTGCGCCGGCGCCGCGCCGCGGCAGACCGGAGGACGTCCGAATAAGGTGTTCGACCTGCCAGATGCCGGGGATTCACCGGGCCCCGGGCGGTACGAACGCTGGCCAGGATTATATCGGCCGGGAGGGCCCTGGGCTGCAATTCCCCGGGCAGGGCGGATACTTGCGCGCAACTAACTGATTTTTCTCAGCCTGGAATCCACCTCGCGCACGACCCGCAAGCCCAGGCGAGCCGGCAGCGGCAGCTGCTCCTCGTCGAGGCCGTCGAGGAAATTCTTGACGCCGAGCCCGAGCTCGGTGTCGCCCTCGATCACCAGGCGGCGCTGGAAGAACAGCGTATCCGGATCCTCCAGCTTGCCCGCCATGGCGAAAAACGCCGGCGAGAGACCGCGAATGGTGACGTCCGCCGGGTGGGCAGGCGCCAGCACCTGCAGGCGGCCACGCTGCAGGCCGATGGGCCAGCGCCAGCCCAGGTCATCGATCTCCACCGCCAGGCAACGCCCCTCCAGGAACTCGAGGTCGCCCTCGGCCACCCGGGCGCGAAACAGCTGCTCCAGCGCCAGTTGCAGCGGCGCGCGCTGGAGCGGAAAAGGCAACCGCCGCAGCGGTCGTGCCAGCACCGGCAACAGCTGGTCGACAGACGGGAATCTCGGCATGGGGGCCTCCGCGCAACTGTCGCAAGATAACCCATCCCGGCACCGCCGGCTTGATCTTGGTCAAGGCCCTGCCACGCCCGGCTGGCTATTCTCGCCGCTCACTGCGCGAACCCGGGAGACCGCATGGAACTGCTCTGCCCCGCCGGCAACCTGCCGTCGCTGCGCGCCGCCGTGGATGCCGGAGCGGACTCGATCTACCTCGGCTTTCGCGACGCGACCAACGCGCGACATTTCGCCGGCCTGAATTTCAGCGACGCCGACATCGTGCGCGGCATCCGCTACGCGCACGACCAGGGCCGCAAGGTCCTCATCGCGCTCAATACCTACCCGCAACCCGACGGCTGGCCGTTGTGGACGCGGGCCGTCGACCGTGCCGCAGAACTGGGCGCCGACGCGCTGATCCTGGCCGACACCGGGCTGCTGGATTACGCGACCGAGCGCTGGCCAGAGGTCGACCGGCATCTCTCGGTGCAGGCCTCTGCAACCAACCCCGCAGCGCTGCATCTCTATCACCGCCTGTTCGGCATCACCCGCGCCGTGCTGCCGCGCGTGCTGTCCCTGCGCCAGGTCGCACAGGTGGCTGCGC
Organism: Gammaproteobacteria bacterium; assembly: GCA_035444525.1. Taxonomy (GTDB): domain Bacteria; phylum Pseudomonadota; class Gammaproteobacteria; order Steroidobacterales; family XN24; genus XN24. The sequence goes on from DAOMOU010000013.1 coordinate 11,319, forward strand.
AATCGCCGGTGCCGGTGGAGGTGTTCGGCTTCGGCAGCCTGTGCGTGATGGTCGAGGGTCGCTGCCTGCTCTCCAGTTACCTGACCGGGCGCTCGCCCAACACCTACGGCGCCTGTTCGCCGGCCTCCCACGTGCGCTGGCAGGAAACCCCTGCCGGCCTCGAGTCCCGCCTCAACGGCGTGCTGATCGACCGCTACGGGCCCGGCGAGAAGGCCGCCTACCCGACGCTCTGCAAGGGCCGCTTCCAGGTCGGCGAGCACACCTATTACGCGCTCGAGGAGCCCAGCAGCCTCAACTCGATCGAGCTGCTGCCGGAGCTGTACCGCGCGGGCGTCGCCGCCATCAAGGTCGAGGGCCGCCAGCGCAGCCCGGCTTACGTCGCGCAGGTCACCGCCGTGATGCGCGCCGCCATCGATGCCTGCCTCGCCGATCCGGACAACTTCCGCCCGACCGCCGCCTGGCAGCAGACGCTGGCCGCGGTGTCCGAGGGCACTCAGACCACGCTGGGCGCCTACCACAGGTCGTGGCAATGAAGCTGTCGCTCGGTCCGCTGCAATATTTCTGGCCGCGCGAGCAGGCTCTGTCCTGTTACGCCGAGGTCGCCGAATGGCCGGTGGACATCGTCTATCTCGGCGAAGTGGTCTGCCCGAAGCGCCGTGAGCTGCGACTGGAGGACTGGCTGGAAATCGGTGCCCGGCTGGAGGACGCCGGCAAGGAGGTCGTACTGTCGAGCCTGACGCTGCTGGAGGCCGGCTCCGAGCTCGGCGCGTTGCGTCGGCTGTGTCGCAACGGCAGGTTCATGGTCGAGGCCAACGACATGGCGGCGGTTGGTATCCTGGCCGCGGCCGGACTGCCGTTCATCGGCGGGCCGACGCTGAACGTCTACAACCCGCGCACGCTCGCGCTGCTCGCCGCGCAGGGCATGACACGCTGGGTGCTGCCGCTGGAATTGTCGGGAAACACGGCGGCCGAACTCATCGCGGCCGCCCCGGAACGTTGCCCGTGCGAAGTGTTCGCCTGGGGCCGCCTGCCGCTGGCCTGGTCGGCGCGGTGCTACACCGCCCGCGCCGAGGACCGGCCGAAAGACCGCTGCGAGCTGGCCTGTATCGCCGATCCCGACGGCCGGCTGATGCGCACGCGCGAGGACGAGCCCTTCCTCGTGATCAACGGCATCCAGACCCAGTCGGCGCTCACCCAGGATCTCGCGCCGCACTTCGGCGCGCTGCGCGCCGCCGGCGTGCAGGTGCTGCGGATCAGCCCGCAATCGACGGGCACCGCGGAGATCGTCGCGCGCTTCGACGAAGTGCGGCGCGGCAGCGCTGCGCCCGGCGCACTCGAGGCGCTGGCCGCGCTGGCGCCGGTCGGCACCTGCGACGGCTACTGGCGCGGCGCGCCGGGATTGGGGACATTCCCCAATTAACCGGCACGTTTAATTGGGGAATGTCCCCAATTCCGGTTGCCAGCCTTCGGCCATCGCCCGCACCAGGATCCGCGCACAGGCCGCAGCGTCGGACGCGGCGTCGTGGTGCCTGAGCGGGATGCCGAGCGCCCGGCAGACCAGCGGCAGCTTGGTCGGATAGATGCCCCAGACCTGGCGCGCGACCTGCACGGTGCAGAGGAACGGCAGGTCCACCACCGCCAGCCGATAGGTGCGGCAACAGGCATTCAGCACATTGCGGTCGAACGGCGCGTTGTGCGCCGCCAGCCAGTCGACGCCCTCCAGCCACGGCTCCAGCCGCGCCCACGCTGCATCGAAGGCCGGCTGGTCCGCGACGTCCTCCCAGCGCAAGCCGTGCACCCAGGTGAACACGAACTCCGGCTCCGGCGGCCGGATCAGGAAAGCGTCTTCGGCCACCAGCCGGCCGTCCTCGACCAGAGCCAGGCCGAGCGCGCAGGCGCTGTCGGGCGCATGGCTGGCCGTCTCGAAATCCAGCGCCAGGATTCGTGCCATGACCGCGGCCGGCGCGCGCTAGGCGGCCGCCGGCTCGCGGCCGAGCAGCGCCCGCACCTCGTCGTCACCGACCTGGCGGAAATCCTCGTACCACTGCCCGATCGAGAAGAAGGGCGCCGGCGCGGCGAGGCAGACGACCTCGTCGGCGTGCGCCTCCAGTCGTGCGATGACATCCGGCGGCGCAAGCGGAATCGCAACCACCACGCGCGCCGGGCCGAGCTGCCTGGCGGCTTCAACGGCCGCGTCCATGGTCGCGCCCGTCGCCACGCCGTCGTCCACGATGATCACGCAGCGGTGCGCCAGCGGCGGCCGCGCGCGGTCCCCGCGGTAGAGACGCTCGCGGCGCTCGAGCTCGCGGGTTTCCATGGTGACGACCTCCTCGATGGTGTCGCGATCGACGCCTGCGAGACGAATGACTTCGGGGTTCAGCACCCGGATCCCGCCGCTGGCGATCGCGCCCATGGCAAGCTCGGGCTGAAAGGGCACGCCGAGCTTGCGGATGTTCAGCACGTCGAGCGGCGCGGCCAGCGCGCGGGCAATCTCCGCAGCCACCGGCACGCCCCCGCGCGGCAGGGCCAGCACGATCACGTCCTCGTTCCGGTACCTGTCCGCGAGCAGCGCGGCCAGCGCGCGCCCCGCCGCAATGCGGTCCTGGATGGGCAGCTTCATGGGACACCTCCGTTGCATTCCGTGCCGGTGTTCGGCGACGACGGACGGAGTCGAATGCGGGCCGATTCCGCCCGTTCCTGCCTACTCCAAGCATGGACCCTCGCGGCCGGAAAAGACAGGCCGGCGGAGGTAGCGGCGATCCAGCCACCAGCCCGCCGCCACGGCCGCAGCCAGCGGCCCGAACCACGCCAGGTAAGTCAGGGTCGCGCCGTCCATCTCCGGCAGCAGGGCGCGCAGCCCGATGGACATGAAGGCGACGTGCGTGGCCACGCCGTTGCCGATCATGGCGCCGTAGTGCTCCTTGAGCCACCAGCGGGGGTTGTCCTGCAGGCGCTGCCGGACCCGCAGGGCGCCGCCGCCGGCCAGCACGCCGATCAGGCCGAACACGACCAGGATGGCAGCGCCGCGGGCCGCCCCGAGGGCGACGATCGCCAGCCCGGCGGCCAGCACCAGGGCGCTCAACACCAGGTACACCGGTCCGGCATAGCGCTGCGGGTGTCGGCGGTCCCGCACCGCGCGCCAGGCGCACCAGCAGGTCCAGCACACCAGCAGCAGCAGGTAGCCGAAAAACGAGGCCATCACGGGGCGGCCCTCGAGTGCGAAGCGCGCCACCAGCGGAATGCCCGAGACCACGATGCCGAGCATCGCCAGCAGGTAGACCCGGCCGGCGAATACGTGTGGCCGGCTGCCCTTGCGCGCCAGCGCGGCGGTCCAGTAGCTCGCCAACGCGAGCATGCCGGCCAGCAGGTGAAGACTCAGCGATGTGGTGTGCAGGTTCATGTCCGACCTCCCTCGCGACCAGCCTTCACTGTGCGCATCGCGCCGGCGCGGCGCAGGTGCCGTTGGTCACTCCTGCGGGGTGCCGAAAGTCACTTTCTGTCGCCGGAGACTTGTATCGGGCGCGCCATCCCGGCCAATCTGGCATACATGCTCGGACGCCTGACCGACACCATTGCGCGTTCCTGGCGCGCGGAGCCGCTGGGCTCGCCGCTGTTGATCGCAGCGCTCGTCACCTGGATCGCCGTCTGGATACAGACCGTAGGCGCGCTGGCGGCGCGCGATCCGGCACTGGCCTGGCCGGCGCGGATCGGCCTGCTGGCGTTCATGGCCGCCTTCCTGTTGACCATCTGCAGCGATCGCCCCGGGCGCCGGCGCCTGCATGACGTTGCGCTCGCCGGACAGCTGGCCGCCGTGTTCGGCCTGCTGGCGCTCGGCCCGAGCGGCAGCAGCGGCATTTTGCTGATCCTGTTTGCCGCTACGTTCACCCTGCGATGGCCGCTGCGGATCGAGCTGCTCGTGCTGGCGGCGGTGAACGGCGCGCTGTTCGCGCTGATGACCTTCCACTGGGGCATGCCGCGCGGCGCAGCCTTGACCACCACGATCGCATGGGCGGGATTCCAGGCCTTTGCGGTGCTCACCGTGCGCTACGCCATGCGCGCCGAGCGCATGGCCGCGGAACTCAGCACGGTGAACGCCGGCCTGCTGGCGACGCGCTCGCTGCTGGACGAAACCGCGCGCGACCAGGAGCGGCTGCGACTGTCGCGCGAACTGCACGATGTCGCCGGCCACAAGCTGACGGCGCTGAAGCTCAACCTGCGTGCGCTGGCGCACGAGCCCGGCCTGGCCGATCGCGAAGAGCTGCGCACCAGCGCCCGGCTGGCGGACGAGCTGCTGGACGAGTTGCGCGCGCTGGTCCGGCAGTTGCGGGTCAGCGACGGCCTCGACCTGCAACAGGCGCTGGTGCGCCTGGCGGAGCCGCTGCCGAGACCGGCCGTCGAGTTCAGCATTGCACCGGAGGCGCGTGTGCCGCGGGCCGAACAGGCCGAGGCCCTGCTGCGCGTCGCCCAGGAAGCGCTCACCAACGCGGCGCGACATGGCGGGGCGCGCCGCGCCTGGCTCAGCCTGCGACGCGAAGGCGACGACGTGGTGCTGGCCGTCGAAGACGACGGCCGCGTCGACTGGCCGCTGCAACCCGGCAACGGGCTGACCGGGATGCAGGAGCGAATCGGCGCGCTGGGCGGTTCGCTCGAGGCGGCGCCGGCCTCGCGCGGCGGCCTGCGGCTGGCGGTGCGGCTGCCGCTGGAAACGCCGCCGTGACCCTCCGGGTCGCGCTGGCGGACGACCAGGCACTGGTCCGGCAGGGTCTGCGGGCGGTGCTCGACAGGCTCGACGGCGTCGAGGTCGTGGTGGAGGCGGCCGACGGCGCCGCGCTGCTCGAGGGGATTGCCGGCGTCGAGGTCGACGTCGTCGTGTCCGACGTCCGCATGCCCGGCGTGGACGGGCTCGAGCTCTGCCGGCGGCTCCGCGAAGCGCGGGGCATCCCCGTGGTGCTGCTCACCACTTTCGATGAAGAGGGCCTGGTGGTGGCGGCCGCTGCCGCCGGGGCGCACGGCTTCCTGCTGAAGGATGCCTCGCCCGCGGACCTGGCCGCAGCGATCCACAAGGCGGCGCGCGGCGAGGACTGGCTGCAGCCGGTCGCCACGGAACCGGTGCGCGAGCGCTTCGCCTATCACGACAGCTCGCCACCCAGCGGCGCCTTCTCCGAGCGCGAGCTCGCCATCCTGCGGCTGATGGCCGGCGGGTATTCCAATCGCGAGATCGCCGCAACGCTGTTCCTGGCCGAGGGCACCGTGAAGAACTACGTCTCCGAGATCCTCGCCAAGCTGGAGACGCGCGACCGGACCCGCGCAGTGCTGAAGGCCATCACGCTGCACATCATCTGATGCCAGCGGCCGGGCGGGGCCGGCCGGCATGCGATAATCGCGCCCCATGAGACGCATTGCATGGGTCGTTCTGGCGCTCCTCGCGGCGTCCGTGGGCTGGGCGGCCTGGTGGCTTGCCGACCATGCCCGCCCCCGCCACGAGGCGTTCGTCGATCGTCGCGGCGGCGAGATCAGCGCCGAACTCGAGGCCCCGGTGACGGAGCCCGGCGGATTCATCAGCCAGGGCGTGCACATCAGCTCGGATTCCGGGCTGCGGGTGGATGCCCGCGTACTGCGGCCGGCAATGCAGGACGGACCGCTGCCGGTGCTCGTACTGCTCGGCGGGCACCGCACCGGCCGCGATGCGGTCGCGCTGGTCGGTCATCCCGGCGAAACGGTGATGGTGGCGCTGGACTATCCGTACCACGGCACGCTCGAGGTGCGCTCCACCGCAAGTTTTTTCCGCGCCATCCGCGACATCCAGCAGGCGTTGCTGGACACGCCGCCGGCGGCATCGACGGTGCTCGACTGGCTGGCCACGCAGGGCTGGGCGGACACCGGTCGCGCCGAGCTGGTGGGCGTCAGTTTCGGCGTGCCCTTCGTCGCGGTGGCCGGCGCGCTCGACCCCCGCTTCCGGCGCGTCTGGTTCATCCACGGCGGCGCGGGCAACCGTGGCTGGATCGAGCACAACCTGCGTGACCGCGTGCCGCAACGTTGGCTGCGGCCGCTGCTGGCGTCGCTGGTGCACCTGCTGGTGTACGGCAATTCCTTCGACACCGAGGAGTGGGTGGCGAGGATCGCCCCGCGCGAAGTGGTGGTCATCGGCGCCCGGGACGATGAGCGGCTGCCGCCGCACAAGGTGGTGAACCTTTACGAGGCGGCCGGGCAACCGAAAGAACTGCAGTGGACCGAGGGCGGGCACGTCGACCCGGCGCGCCCGGATATCGTCCGGGCCCTGCTGGCCATCGTCCGCGAACGCCTCGACGAAAGTGCCAGGCCGCCCGCTGCGCCTTGAGTCCGACGTAGTGGAAAGCCCGTAGCGACACCCGGCGGTGGCTGTCCTATGTTCAGGCTGCACGCGGACGGATTACAAGGCAGCGTGCGGCCCGGTGGGATACCGGTTGCAGGACTCCACGTCGAGTCCCGCGCATGCCTGAGACCTGCGGCGCCCGGCGCCGGTCCGTTCGCGTCACCGGTGCAGGACCATGCACCCGGGCATGGCGCCGAGCAAAGCCGCAACGCGGCCTCTGGCGCGCCGCGGAGACACACCGCGACAGGGGAGCCCGGCGGCCAGCGTGAATCCCAGGCACCGCGAGCGAAAGGGGTCGGCCTGCCGGCCCCTTTCTTTTTGGTGGACAATGGGGACATTCCCCAATTCCGAATGGAATTGGGGAATGTCCCCTCTTTTCGGGCCGGAGCGAAGCAACCTTGAGTGACGACCGATTCGAACAGCTGGAGCTGAAGCTCGCCTACCTGGAGCGCGCCGCGCAGGAACTGGGCGACGTCGTCTACCGTCAGCAGCAGGCGCTGGATGCCCTCGCGGCCCGCCTGGAACGACTGGCGGAGCAGGTGCGTGCCAATGCTGAGGCGGCCCGGCCCTACACCGACGCGGAGGAAGCGCCGCCTCATTACTGAGGCGCGCCCTCAGTCTCCAGCCGCGAGCGCCGCCTGCCGATCCTCCAGCGCCAGCCAGCGTTCCGTCAGCCGGTCCTGCTCTGTATTCCGTTCGGCCAGCCGGTCGAGCACCGGCTGCGTCTGTTCCCACGACCGGGTATAGAAGTCCGGCGCCGCAATCTCGGCCTCCAGTGCGGCGATCTCCGCCTCCACCGCCGCGATCCGCTCCGGCAGCAAGTCGAGCTCGCGCTGCTCCAGGTAGCCCAGCTTGGCCGGCTTGCGGACCCTGCGCCGTTCCTCCGGCGGCGCCACGGGACTCGAGGCCGGCGCCTGGGCCTCGGCATCGAGTTGCGCGAGCTCCCGGCCGCGCCGTGCCCAGTCGCTGTAGCCGCCGGCGTACTCGACGATCCTCCCGCCGGCCTCGAACACCAGGATCCGGTCCACCACGTTGTCGAGGAACTCGCGGTCGTGACTGACTGCCAGCAGCGTGCCGGAGTACTCGCCGAGCCGCTCCTCGAGCACCTCGAGGGTCTCGACATCCAGGTCGTTGGTGGGCTCATCGAGCACCAGCAGGTTGCTCGGCCGCGTGAACAGCTTGGCGAGGATCACGCGGTTGCGCTCGCCGCCCGACAACGAGCCGACCGGCGTGAGCGCGCGCTTCGCGCTGAACAGGAAGCCGCGCAGATAACCCACCACGTGCTGCGGCTTGCCGTTGATGGTGACGTGATCACGCCCGTCACCCACGTTGTGCGCCACGCTCTTGTCGGCATCGAGCTGCCCGCGCAGCTGGTCGAAGTATGCGATCTCCAGGTTGGTGCCGTGCTTGATCGTGCCGGCCTGCGGCTCCAGCTCACCGAGCAGCAGCCTGAGCAGCGTGCTCTTGCCGACGCCGTTGTTGCCCACCAGGC